>JBBQTV010000240.1:0-5079 GCA_038212935.1 Pyrinomonadales bacterium
CGCCGCGTTCGTTTACGGGATAATTCAGGTCATACCCTTCGGTTGGCATGCAAACGTGGCCGGTGTTGCGAACATTCCGCGAACGATTTCTTTCGATCCGTTTTGGACACAGGTTTCTGCTTTTCATTTTCTCGCACTTGGGATCCTGTTCAGTGCTGCACTCATCCTGACAGATTCGGCGAAGCGACTTCAGCGACTTGCGACGATCGTCACTATCTTTGGTTTCGGTTATGCGTTTTTCGCGATCCTGCAATCCGTCTTGAGTCCTGAAAAGATCTACGGCATATACGACGCGCTTAGCCCGTTCGGCACATTCGTCAATCGCCACAACTTTGCCGCGATGATGGAGATGCTGATCGCCGTGCCGCTCGGAATGTTGTTCGCCGGAGCGATCCGGCCGGACAAACGCCTCTTGTATATCACGGCGATCGCTCTGATGGGCGCGTCGCTTTTGCTTAGCGGATCTCGCGGCGGACTTTTCGCGTTTCTGGCGATGGTCTTTTTTCTGGTTCTGGTTACGACACGCGGCAGCGGAACCAACAAGGTCGTGCTTCGACTTGCAATGGCGATCCTGCTGATCTTTGCGGTTATCGGCGGCGCGTTCTTTGTCGGCGGTGATACATCGTTGACTCGCATCGTCGATTCCGCCGCGTCGAAAGATGTGACCACCGGCCGATTTGAGATCTGGAGCGTGACGGCGAAAATGATCGTCGCCGATCTGCCGCTCGGTTCCGGGCTTGGTGCGTTCGGGGTCGCGTATTCGCGATTCGATAAAGGCAGCGGGCTTGAGCGGGTTGAACAGGCCCATAACGATTATCTTCAGATCGCGTCTGACGCGGGAATTCCGGGAATTATCATTGCCGGTTTCTTTTTGTTCTTTTTGTATCGAGCGAGCAAACGCGGGCTTTCCGCAAGCAACCTGATCCGCCGAGGGATCGCCGCAGGTGCTCTTGCCGGTATATTTGCGATCCTTGTCCACAGCCTCTTCGATTTCGTACTTCACACTACCGCGGT
Source organism: Pyrinomonadales bacterium (assembly GCA_038212935.1). Taxonomy (GTDB): domain Bacteria; phylum Acidobacteriota; class Blastocatellia; order Pyrinomonadales; family Pyrinomonadaceae; genus OLB17. Next base: position 1,015 of record JBBQTV010000240.1, read on the forward strand.
TGCCGTAGCATTTGTTGTCTTGCTCACGCTGCTCGTTGCCGCCGGCCACGAATACGCGGACGACATCATCGATCTTCCCGACGACGGCCGCCGCGATCCGCATCGCCCACGCCGCAAGGCCAAGGTCGAACCATTTCGTCGATAGTGGGAAATGGTGAACGGTTAGCGGTAAGTTTCGTCCTTTAATCATCCAAAACCTCCTTTTCATGCAAAAAGTCCGATTTATGTTCGGGTTGTACATCGCCTGACCCGAACGCATCCGAACAAAAATGGGCGTTTTCCGTCATTTCGTGTTTCTGAGGCGCTCTATTTCCTCGACCGTGCACATAGTGCGAAACAGTTCCGACGGCTAAATTGAGTTTTTCGGCGATCTCTCTGACGTGATGCAGTTCGGCAAAAAGCTTCGCCTGAGACTGTTCGTACGCCTTTTGATACTTCGGCGGAACTCTCGGCCGATCATCGTCGTCATCCAACGGCCCTCGCTCTCGAACCATCCGTGCGTCGACGCCCTCTTCGTCCTCAAGCCCCATACTACTTGCCCCGCCGCCATCGCCGCGATCCTTAGGAGATTGTCGTTCGTTTCTCATAACACAACACTCGTGCGATAAGAATACATGAACGTGTCACATAAGGCAAGAAATATTATCGATGCAACATGAAGAAATTTCCGAAAAAATCGAAAACTGCTGTAATATATAGCCGTTTCCGTCGCCCGAAATTCTTTAAATAAAACGTATGAAAACCCTTACGCCGAGAGGATCGTTTTGTATGAACCTTATGTTCATACCTCGCACCCCCGAAGCCATCGTCCGCAACGTCTTCGCCGACGACGTCGCCGCTTTGGCTTCGTGGAAATCCGCCAGCCACGTAGAAAATCCCCCAAAGAAAAAGAAACCCCCAACCCCACCCGACCACGGCAACGACGATGACGATCCACCACCAACACCGTAGCTCTTGGGATTTAGCTCCCCTCCTTACAAAGGAGGGGTGGCCGCGTTTCGCGGACGGGGTGGTTTTCTTTCTTTGGTAAGAGCAACCAATTCCTCAGATCGCCAACAAACCGGCGGAGCCTGGCCCGCTCCACCAACTTCACAAAGGATAACTTTAGAAATTTCTTTGTATGACAAATCAAACGAATAGCGTCCAAAAGGTGGCACAATTGACTCAAAGTGGTCGAATTGTTGTTTTTTTCCTCAACGTTTTGATCGTCTGGGCCGTTTTTTGGTTCGCAACGGGTACTCCAGTTCCTAAAGGCTCCGGCGCGAGTATTTGGGTACTCTCAATGGTTACCTATTGGCTTCTTCGACTAGTGACGGCGCCTTTTTGGTCCCCTCCGAAAGAGTCAATCGGTATCTCCGTAGGCACACTTCTATTGCTATATCCATTTGATTTCTCACAAATAGAGACTGGGCAGACATTTTTCATTCGGTTAAATGAGTGGTCGATGATTTTCACGATTTTCGTCGGCATTCTCGGAATTATTGCAGTCTCGACGCATGAAAATTCATCAAGCAAACTCGGCCGTATTTCTTACGAACTGGCGAAGCCACTCGGGCGCGGTGATGTTCTTTTTACGTTACCGATAATAATCAGTGTCTTAGGCTTTTACTCACATTCTCTTGGTTGGGGAGCTGTCATTCTTGGTTTGTGGACGGTCGAGGTTGCTGTTCATCCGGTTGAGCTTTTCACACGTCTGGGTATTTATCTGTTTCGCGAAAAAAGCAACCCTACTCCTCAAGCAATTGCCGGCACCCTTATTAGAGTTGACGCGCCCAACATTGTGCGGGTGTCGCTTCGACAGGATTCCAATTGGGTCAGCAGCTCCATTCACATTGTTCACCTGCCTAACGGACAGAAAAAATACATCGTTCCCTTGTTCGCTCAAGTTCAAAACCGCGAAATTGTTGGCACTGGACTTTGTTGTTCTGTCGATAGCAAGCCGATCTCGGTTGAAATCGGTAGTGGAAATGTTTGCGCCATTGAACAAGATGGTTTACATGCCGAACTTTCCTCTACGCTGAGCGGTGAGTCTGGCATTGACCAAATCATTGGAATCGTCGTCGAAGGGTCAACGATTGGCAACATTAAGTTTCAGGTGCTGCCTGAAGCGAATTTGGAAGAAGGCATGGTTGTGTTCGCGAATGTTCGGAAGAAGCGAATCTACTACCAGATTCTGGACGCGAATACGAAGGAAGAGGATTTCAGTTCAAATCCACTAGGAATTCATATTGCGTCGGCTGCCCAAATCGGACACATCGAGGACGGTAAAGGCTTCGTAAGTTTCTCCTGGTTGCCTGAAATGAACCAGCCTTTATTTCTTGTGAAGAATAATGACGTGGAACAAGTTCAAAATGGAGGCGAATTCTTCATTGGGAAGGTTCCGTCAACCCCATTTTCCGTCGCGGCCTCAATAAAAGACCTCATTGAATATCACACTGCCGTTTTGGGTATGACTGGTAAAGGCAAAACGGAACTCGCTCTGGAGATAGTCAGGAACGCACTTGTGGACGGAACAAAAGTTATCTGCGTTGACTTCACGGGTGAGTACAAGGTTCGGCTAGCGGAAAAGGCACCGCAAGAAATCGGCCTTGAAATTCAACAAGGAACTGAATTTGCAGAGAAACTATTTGCGGTCGAAACAGGGACATACGGAGCGGGACCCGAAAAAGCAGCTTTGCAGAAGTTTCTCGATGCAATCTCGCCCGAAATTAATCTGCAGATCAAAACGTTTCTAACTAACGACGATAAAAATTTAGGAGTTCTTGAGCTCGCTGAACTTTTTAATACCAAAGCGACGCTGCGCACAACCGAACTTTATCTCTCAGCAGTTATGACTTGGGCTCAAAATCATAGAAAACAAAAACGAATTCTAATCGTCCTTGAAGAAGCTCACACTATCATTCCCGAAGCGTTTGGTTCCGGTATGGACCATGATACTAAATGGGTTGTTGAACGAATTGGTCAGATTGCACTACAAGGCCGGAAGTATGGCGTAGGCCTTCTTATTGTGTCGCAACGAACAGCACTTGTTAGCAAAACAATACTCTCGCAATGCAACACGTTCTTCACCCACGGTCTCGTTGACCGAACAAGTCTTGATTTTTTAGCGAATGTTTACAGTCAGGACCACGTTAAAGCTATTCCAAACCTAAAATTTCTCGAATGTATCGCATTCGGAAAAGGCGTGAGAAGCGAACGACCCATCATCATTAAGAGAGAATTCGACGTAAGTATTGTGGAAGCCTGCAAGGCGTTAGATTTCGTTCCTGACCAAAATCCTCCCCCTTCAGTCGAAGCAATTGATCTGGCGGAGCCAGTCGTATCAACTCCGTCTGAAACAGCAGAACCGGAAGATGACATTTCTTTTTAAAGGTACTTATGGCCCGGGGCGGTTTCGTCCGCAGAGCAGTCGTAATCGACTCAGCTACACATGAGCTGAATCAAATATGCCTGTAGCGAAGAACAGGGAACAGGGAACAGTGATTAGATTAGTGAATAGAGTCGGCGGCGGGAGGGTTAGCGTAATGAAAAGCATACCTACAACTACAAACGCTTTGCCGTTTGAGAGTGGCGATTGGGGGCGGTGGACGAATCTTGAGAGGTGTAATTGGCTCAGGGCTTTTTACGAGGGTTTGAAGTCGCAAGAGGAACATATCGCGAAGGGGTTCAAGCTCGACAAAAAGAAGATGAAACGCCTAGCCGACGCCATGGAAGTACCGAACGCATCCGGACGTTCGCTTCTGCCGCGTGTTACACACGCTGGTCTTGTCACGAACGGTGACGAAGATTATAGCGTAGGGTGAACGAAGCGTTACCCTACGAATAGATAACAAAATTTCCGCTCCCTGAAAGGGAGCAACAAGCAGATCTCGAATGTTCGTCTCCCGTTGGGGACGAATTAATGATGTCGAATTCGTAGGGTTCCACCCTACGCTATATTATCCGTCTCCGTTGGAGACAAGACAACCGAAACCTTCCTGACGGAGCTTCCGGTCTCAATTGGGCGTTCGGTCCAGGAAAACACCGCAAGAATCTTAACGAGGCCTACATTCAGCTTCCGTCAGC
>JBBQTV010000241.1:0-5038 GCA_038212935.1 Pyrinomonadales bacterium
CGGGGCAGTGTTCGTGTTGCCCGGGGGGACATACCGCGGAATATCGTCAGGAATGCCCGGTATGGCGCCTTGCGGCATTTGCCCGCCACGCTGGGGGAAATTGCGTCCACCCGGCCGCCCGCCCGGGAGCGGCCCCATCGGAGCCCCCGAACTTATTACGGTTCCCGGCGGCGGGCGGAAAAGCTCAAGGTTATGCCTAAAGCCAAGATTGGTGTCCTCGACTATGACCTCGGCCGACGAAATGCTAACGAGTTTAAATCGTCCGCCGACAACGTCGTTTAGGCGTGCACTGAACTCGGTCGGCTTTCCTTGTTCGCGGAATACAGCTGTGTCGTTATTAGCCAAACGTCGGGCGATCATGCCGATATACTGGAACTGCGGCTTGGGCGGTGCCTGCACGTTCAGCATTATCTGGTTTGAATATTTTTTCCCATCAGGTGTCTGGACAATGATCTGACGCGGGCCTTCGCCGGCGATCAAGCTAGCCGGTACCTCCGCGATCAACCGCTGTGGGCTGATGAATGTCGTTTGAAGCTCACGCTGACTGAGATATATCTTTGAGTCCGGCGTAAAGCGGTCGCCGCTCACTTCAAGCCGGAATGCAGCCCCGCCTGAATAAACGCTCTGCGGCATTACGAATCCAACGAGGAGATCGGGAGTCGGTGTTGGAATCGGCGTCGTAATAACTATCGGAGTAGGAGTCGGTACAGGGCAATCGATCCCCGGACGGCACGGCGGGGGCGGCTCGTAAAACGCAAAAATGTTACGCCCCGGGTCGGGAGCTCCAAAATTCGTCGCGTTGTAGACCACAGGCATCGTCTGATACGCGAAGTCCTGATCGTCCTGGCTCGGCATGCGAACTTCTGAAAGCTCAGTCTGGCGAGCATTCCGGGGTGAAGCGGTTGGCGACGGTTTGACCGCGACGGTCGTGGTACCGCTACTGCCGAACATCCCGCGGCCGAAGGCAAAATAGAGCGTGACGAGCGCAAGCAGACCGAGTACGCCTGCGATCAGGATCTTATTGCGTTCCGCCGGTGATTTGCCTTCTAGTATTCCCATCTGATCTCCTGATCATTTAAAACGCCGAATAAACTTAGATTCGCGCTTACTGCGTCGGGGTGCCCGTTGCCGGTTCCGCCACTGGCATGCTGGCACGTCTGAAATAGGCCGCCATCTCAAGCCGGAGAGCAACACGCTCGCCATAGGTCCTGCCTCGCTGTGTCTGTGGCCGTGTTTGCTGCTGTGTCTGCTGCTGCATCGGAAAGCCTGTCTGCGGGTCTATCTGCATCTGGCCGGGAACTTCAGCCTGAGCGGTCACGGCGGTGCCGGTCTCCGACGCTGCTTCCGATGGTGCAAGTTCGACCGAGCTGATGACGACGAACTCGTTCCCGGTTTCGATGTCGCGAATGAAGCGGCGGAGATTCTGATACGGCCCCTCCACCGTCATTGTTACGTAAACACCGGGAAACAAGCTTCGGAACTTCTCGCGGCCGCTTTCGCTTTCAGCTTCGTTCGTTTGTCCTTCGTCGGCAATCTCGAGCGGAGCGTAGGTCGGGCCATTAGTATTTATCAGCCCGTATCCGGCTATCAGTCCATTCAACCGCTGATATAGCGAAGTTTGCCCCGTTACGGCTACCGGGAGATAGTTAGACTCAAAGGCGTTGACGCTTTCCACAAGCTTGGCGACCTCTGTTTCAGTGTTCGTCATGTTACCGTATTTGCTGCGAGCCGCGAGGAGCTCGGTTTCGAGCCTCCGTGTGGCGGAGCGTTTCTCTTCGAGTTCACGGTTCGAGGGGACCACGACGAAGAAATAAACGAGGATAGACGCTAGCATTGCCATGATCGCGATGCCGAAGAAGGCGATCTCGGTACTTCCCCACATGCCGGCATAAGGCTTTCGCGGCCGGTCTTTTGGCGGAACGCTGATCTGCGGCTGTTTTTCGATAACGACGGTTTCGTCGTGGGTGAGCAAGACCGTGCGGTCTTCTTCTTCGATCACCACGGCCGAATCGCCCGATTCTCCATAGTCATTCACGGTCATTTCGGGAAGTTCGTTTTCTTCCTGTTTCGGAGGTTTGTTTTCTGCCATCAGTTCACACCTCCTTCATCCGCCCTAGCTATCTCATTTGCACTCGGGTTGACACCATAGGGAGGCATATATATCAGCCGAAGCGTGTATTCTGTGAAAACTTGCCGTTGGCTTTCTTGCCTGCTTTGGCTTCGAAGCTCAGCTCGAAATACGCCGGAATTGTTCATTGCAGAGATCATCGCCATCACACTTTGGTAATCGCGGCTCAAGACGGTCAGATCAAGTTCGGCATTGACTCGGTCGCCGTCACGATAAACATTTGCAACCGAGATCCGTGACGCGCTGACACCTCCCGGAATTACGGATTCGATGTCGTAAAAGAGCCGCGACCAGCCAAACGTCTTATTCGCAACGAGCTTATGTGAGGCGACAAGGAGTTCACGCTGCGTCGGGGTTAGCTGTTGTTGGACCAATTCGCCGCGTTGCCGTAACACGCCGAGTTCGGTTTCCATTTCGAGTATCTGATTGTCAGCCACCTCGATCAGCCGCTGATTCTCGTTGAGCTGAGCGAAAAAGACGATCGCGGTTCCGCACGCAAGCGCAAAAACGATCAGCGAAAGAAGATATGGCGTCGTTCGGTTTCTGAACGGCTTGCTGGCAAGATTTAGTTTACTTATCACCTATTTACAACATGGAGCGGGAATAGCCGCGATACCACTAGAAAGCAAATTTTAGCACAACAAAAGGCACCTCGTCTTGCACGAAGAGTCCATAGAGAAAGTTGCAAATTTTCGCGTCCGCCTAATCCTGGCGTGCCGGGAGGTCCTTACTTAACTCATCGGGCGAAAGCTCGCGATAGGCACACACTCGATTACGGCCTTCTCGTTTTGCACGATAGAGGGCCGAATCAGCCATTTCGACCAATTCGATCGGATCTTTTGAATCTTCTGGAAACGTAGAAATGCCAATGCTGATGGTCACACGGTGGGTTTGAGGGTCCTTGCCGTGGCGTATCACAGTAAACTCCCGTTCTTCGATAGTGGAGCGAATGCGTTCGGCTGCGACAAATGCCTGGGCGATATCGGCATCTAGTAAAAATGCGGAAAATTCTTCACCGCCAAATCGCGACGCCGCGTCGCCGCTTCGCATTATGTTAATGATGCATCCGCCGATCTCTTCAAGCGTTTTGCTTCCGGTAAGATGGCCGTGCGTGTCGTTGACATCCTTGAAATGGTCGACGTCCATCATTAATACAGAAAAGCATCGCCCTTCTGCATTTGCTCGGGCAGCTTCCCGGCGGAGTTCGGAAAAGAATGATCGACTGGAGAGGAGTCCAGTAAGGTCGTCGTGCGAGATCAGGCGGTGGATATGCTTCTGATACTCACGATCGATCTCATCAAGAAGGTCAAAACGAAGTATATGTTCGCCTATCGTGATCTTGTCGCCGTTGTGCAGGACCTCGCGGGTGATCCGGTTGCCGTTCAAAAATGTACCGTTGCGTGATCCGCCGTCTTCCAAAACGTATTGTGTTTCGCCATTTGGGCCTGCCGTCGTTAGTATCTTTGCGTGCTCGCGTGAGACCTTGGAGTCATTCACACGAACGTCAGCCTCCAGCGTGCGTCCAAGAATAACTTCTTCGCGCTCAAGCGGGATCGGCACGGCAATAAGCTCACCGCTAAGGAATACCAGCGCCGGGCGTATATCGCGCGGTTTGGCTTTGGCTCTTGGCATAGGATAAGGGCGGGAATCGAGCGGCTAGGCTCCGAAGTTATAGAATACCGCAAAACCATAAATAATATCCAGAGGTTTTTGAATCTTGATCTTACGCAGACTTCTTAATGCCGGCGGCTTTAGAGAAATCGCGTAACACGTATAACATTATGGGTAGTGCACATACTATTAGTTAAGCTGAGCGCGATCGGCGACATAATCCACGCTTTGCCCGCACTAGCGATGATAAGGCAACATCAGCCGACCGCTACGATCTCATGGGTCGTTGAAAGCCGGGCGGCTGAGATCCTTCGCGGCAATCGGTTGATCGACAATCTCATTGAGATCGATACGCGGGCCTTGCGTGGTGGACGGCTTGCCGAAGATATGCTCATTGACGCGGCCAAACAGGCTCGCGGGCTGCGGAAATTTGATTACGACGTGGCGATAGACCTTCAGGGTTTATATAAATCTGCATTTATTGCGAAGCTGTCGGGTGCGACGAAAAGATGGGGATTTGCGAAGAAAGATCTACGCGAACCGGGAAGCCGTTTCCTGTTGACCGATAGGGTGCCGATTCCGGACCGGACACATATAGTACACAAGAATCTGTTACTTTCGGCGGCGGCGATCGGGGCTGATCTCACGGCTGCGCCAATAGAGTTTCCGATCTTCACAACTTCCGAGGACCGGGAAGAGGCCGAGGCTATCCTCGAACGCACCAGCGAGAATTATGCGATACTCAATCCTGCCGGCGGATGGGTCACAAAGCTCTGGCATGCCAAAAAATATGGCGAGCTGGCTGATATTATTTGGGACCGTTTTGGCCTGACGCCCATCGTCTCTACCGGGCCCGGAGAAGATGAACTCGCGGCTAAGGTCATGGCTAATAGTAGATCAGGCAGGGCGATCAGTGTTCAGCCGAGATTGAAGGCATTCCACGAACTTGCACGCCGAGCAAAGGTCTATATCGGCGGCGATACCGGCCCGACACATCTGGCGATAGCCGCAGGTGCTCCGGTGGTAGGAATATTCGGGCCCACCGAATGGTGGCGAAACGGCAGCACGAATATTGCGGACATCTGTGTTGGCCGTGAGGATATCGCGTGCCGGGTCGATTGTCATCGCCGAACTTGTTATAACTGGGTCTGCATGGATATCATCGCCGAAACGGTCGCGGAAGCGGTCGGGGAAAGGCTATCCAGAGCATCGTCGCCCGTTGAGCCCATAAGGTATGGTTCCTAACAGCAAAAGACTTTTACAACGACTTCGTGTTCCGATAGGGTTCATACTCTCCTT
>JBBQTV010000242.1:0-5007 GCA_038212935.1 Pyrinomonadales bacterium
AGATTCGCGATCTGTGCAACGCCATCAGGAGATATGTACCCGAATGCCAGCCGATCCGGGCCGGCGATCTTCGAATTTCCGGCAATGGAATCCGCCTCACCGCGTCTTACCGCAAGGCATTTTTCGATCGAGCTTTCGTCATTGCCAAAAAAGATAAGGCTTCCGATGACAAGCGCATAGGCCTTTCGCCCGTCCTCCGCCGTCCAGACGAAATATTTGCCGTCATGCTTTTCTGAGGTAACGAGCGTCGCCGCCCCGCCATATGCCTCACTGATAAACAGGCCGAGCTGCTCCTCGACAAAGCCAATGGCCTGAAAATTCCACAGCCCGGTTTCGGCGACGGCAACAAACCGCGGCTGAAAATCCACGACCGAACTCTCGTCTGTCACCGGCTTCTCTTTCAGTTCAAATCCGGTGACTCCGACTGCCAGTTCCATGCCGTTCAAGGCACTCAGGTCGGGCTTCGTTTTAGCCGCCTCTTGATATTTCGCGCTTTCGGTTATCGAGCCGACAGCCTTGCCGAGATCTTTCGTTTCCAAATAGACAAGAGCGTCGCCCGGGATGACCGTCCGGACATCCGTTGGCGGCGATCCGCAGGCGAGCGAAGCAAACGCAATGGCAGCAAGCGCCGCCGCCTTCAGCATTTTGCTTTTCATCATCGCAAGTCGCCCTATCGCGGCGTCTTTTCTGGAACGTTTCTGTGCTAACATCATCGAAATATGACGGACAAAATTTTTGCTGAGAACATTTTACAGGGAAAGGTCGCCTTTGTAACAGGCGGAGGTACAGGCATCACGGGCGGCATTGCTCGCGCGATGGCCGAACATGGTGCCAAGATCGCCATCACGAGCCGAAAAGAAGAGAACCTCGCGGCCATGAAGAAAACCATCGAAGACGGAGCTGGCGAATGTTTTGCCGTCGCGGCCGATGTTCGAGATTTCGCTGCGGTCGAAAATGCCGTCGCCAAAACGGTCGAACACTTCGGCCAAATAGACATCGTGGTCAACGGTGCAGCCGGCAACTTTCTTTGCGCCGCCGACCAACTCTCGGCTAATGGCTTCGGGACCGTCGTCGATATTGATACCAAGGGAACGTTCAACGTTTGCCGGGCGGCGTTTGATGAACTAAAAAAGTCGCAGGGCCAGATCCTGAATATTTCCGCCACGCTGCATTACCTCGCAACGCCGATGCAGATACACGTCTCGGCGGCCAAGGCAGGCGTCGATGCGATCACACGAAACCTTTCGGTAGAATGGGGCCGCCACGGAATTCGCGTCAACGGTATCGCTCCCGGTCCGATCGAAGACACCGAAGGCATGAAGCGTCTGCTCCCCGAACCTCTGAAAGAAAAGATCACCAAGAAGATCCCGCTCGGCCGTTTTGGCCGCATTGCCGATATCGAGAATGCCGCTCTATTTTTAACGTCGCCCGCCGCGGGTTACATCAACGGTGTCACGCTAGTCGTCGATGGAGGCCAGTGGCTGCTCGGAACGAGTCTCGGCTGATCGGGACTAGATGCCTTTCGTGACGGCTTCGATCATCTCGTCATCAGTCTTGTCTGACGAATTTTCCGCAAGGACAGAACGCAGGACGAGCATCTTCGCTAGCACACGCATTTCCGGGCGGTCAAAGCGGTTCGTGATGGCACGCGTCTTAGCAAAATCCGCTTTTACGAGTGTCGAAATCGTCGATTCGGCAACGCCAAGCTGTTGCGACAGGCCGCGGACCATACTTCCCCCGAAAGCCCCGACCTGCACCTCGCCTTCGACGATCATCTCTTCCGCGACGTCGATGAATTCTCCGACCTTAACGAAAGCCGATATCAGTTCATTTGCACGATAAACCGACCCTTCGAGCATTACAAATGCCCGGTCGGGATCCGCTTCCGCATAACCGGCAATGACCATCCACGTCATCAGAAAGTCCTGGTAATGTTTAGGATACGGGTTTACTAGTCCCTCAACATCCCGCATTATCTCACGCGCCAGATCTTTATCGCCTGCCCGGGCGACCTGGGCCGCAAGCATGTTCAGGCCCGCAATTTTCTTCTCGCGACTTCCCTCGCTCCTCAAATACTCTCGCGCTTGGGCGACTATCCGCTGCTGCTCTTCCGCAGGCAATTGAGTGTTTGAAAGACCCTCGACGTCGGCAGCCATCTTCTCCTCGGCCTCGCGGCGAGCGTTCGCCTCCGCGTCGATCGCCGGGGCGGATCCGCTGCCGGAAGTTGTCGCAACGCCCGTAGCAGTGTTGACATTGCGGTTCGGGCTCTCAATTGTCGGCGGTTTATGCTTCGCCCTGATCTGTGCCGCCCGTGCCGGCAAGATGGGCTCGATAGCCGAGGCTATGTTCAGTGCATGGCTCGGATCGATCATATCGTCGGATCGCAAAGCAAGTTGCGAGGCTATCTCCGCGAGTTCACGTACTTCGCCGTCCGTGTACACCGGCTTTTTCCCGCCCTCTTTTCGCGACGCTTCGAGCGATTGCTTTCCGAACGACAAAAGTGAAAGCACTGCAAAGTCCTCGATATCGCCCGGTGAAGCCTTCACCGCGCTAAGGATCTTCGAACCAAACTTGACGCCTTCATCGGCGTTCTTTGAGTAGACTTGCTTTAGCAATTCGACATGACGATGATCGACGCCGTCAGCTAAAGTACGGCCCGCGAATTCCGCAGCCTTGCCGGGATCACGCGAAGCGATCTGTGCCAACAGTTGATGTTCGAAATATTTGCCTGAATCCTCCATCTGCTCGCGAAACATCGGATTTGTCAGCGCACCCATTGTTTCCGTCAAAAAGCTGAACGCCATATCGGGGTCGTGTTCGGCAACGCTCATCGCGATCTGCTGGCGGACGCCCATTGCCACGCGAAACTTACGAACGATCAGCATCTTCTCGCTCGGTTCCCCAAACGGAACCGGTCCGAGGCCCATATAAATGTCATCTTTAGGCTCTGCACCATATGAGTTCATTCGAGTATCGTATCCGGTCAGTAGTGAGCGAAAATCGCTTATCGCTCCTACGAACATGTTCCGGGCTTCGCGCTCGTCGTGGTACCACATCAATGCCGCTAGGTCAGACGTGAAGCTGATCCGGTTCTCCATCGATCGCATGTTCGACGCCTCGGCCATTGTCTCCCGCAGAAAAGCGATGGCCTCCGTCTGGATCCGAGCCTGCTTCTCGGCCGGATCCTCGGCTGTAGCCTGTGAAAATATGGGATCGACCGATAGAGAAAAAAGAACGGCGATGAGCAATAGGCGCATTTTCATAAGTAAACCTCACAAATCTGACGGAACAACTATAGTTTTATTGCGGGCTATATGTAAACAAAGATTGGCCGGCCAATCTCGAGTGCTCCTTTCGGTTCGAGGCGTCCTGAATTGTTAATTCGGTCTATTGATGCGAAATTATAGACTGCAAATATATGCTGCTCGTTATCGACAACTACGATTCGTTCACCTATAACCTCGTTCAATATCTCGGTGAGCTGGGCGCCGAGATGAAGATCTTCAGGAACGACGAGGTGACCGTCGACGAAGTCGAAAGTGACTTACGGCCGGAGAAGATCCTTATTTCGCCGGGCCCTGGAACGCCCGACGGAGCCGGCATAACGCTCGGCACTATCGAAAGATTTGCCGGCCGCGTTCCGATTCTGGGCGTGTGCCTCGGCCATCAGGCCATCGGTCAGCATTTTGGCGGCAACGTCATCCGCGCACCCGAACCCGTACATGGCAAACCGGTCACCATCCTTCATGACGGACGAACGATTTTTTCCGATATTCCTAAGGAATTTGCGGCCGGACGTTACCATTCGTTGATCGTCGAACGTGCGTCGCTTCCCGACTGCCTGGAGATCTCTGCCGAATCGCCTGACGGACTGGTCATGGGAATGCGCCACCGCGAATTGCCGATCGAGGGCGTTCAGTTTCATCCCGAATCGATCTTGACCGAGCACGGCAAACTGATGCTCAACAATTTTCTCGACCTCAGATGAATCCGCTTGCTCCATTGGGAAAGATCTACGCGGTTGGCGTCGATATTCGCAACGCGATGTTCGACCGCGGATGGTTCCGTTCCTACGACCTCGGCGCACCAACGATCAGCATCGGCAACTTGACCGCCGGCGGAACGGGCAAGACACCGCTCGTCGCCGCCATAGCCAAGATTCTGCTCGATCAGGGCGAAAAGGTTTGCATTCTGACGCGTGGCTACGGCCGCCAGAACGCAAGGTCACGTGTTCTGGTTTCTGATGGGGCGAACGTTTTGGCTGATGCCGACACCGGCGGTGACGAGCCCGTCGAGCTCGCCCGTCAGCTTGGCGGAAAAGCCGTTATCATTGCCGACGCCGACCGCGTCGCGGCGGCCAAATGGGCACGCGAGAAGTTCGGCATTACCGCATTCATTCTGGACGACGGCTTTCAACATCGTCGCGCACGGCGTAACCTCGACATAGTCTGCATCGACGCGACCCGGCCATGCGGCAACGGCCATGTCATTCCCGCCGGAACGCTTCGCGAATCGTTCAAGCACCTTTCGCGGGCCGATGCGATCGTAGTGACGCGTGCAAATATGGTCGAATCGACAGATGATCTCGTCGCACGTCTCCGCAATCGAAACGCAGCGGTACCGATATTCTTGGCGTCCAATCGCATCATCAAGCTCACGAAACTCTCAGATCCGACAGCCGAGGTAGCGAATGTTGGCCGTGTCGTGGCGTTCTGCGGCCTGGGAAACCCAGAGAATTTCTTCGCTCAGCTCCAACAAGACGGCGTTGAAGTAGCCGCGACCGAAGCTTTTCCCGATCATCACCGATACGCCGCCTCCGATATCAGACAGCTCGAAAAACTAGCGACAAAACATTCGGCCAAGGCACTTGTAACAACCGCCAAGGACGCCGTAAAACTTCGGCCCGCCGACTTTGCCACCGATTGTTATGTTGCGAATATCTCTACAGATATTACAAACAGCGATGCGTTCGCCTCTCTCCTTAGCCAAACTCTGCGGTAAACCCAG
>JBBQTV010000243.1:0-4992 GCA_038212935.1 Pyrinomonadales bacterium
CCGACATCGCCGCGAGAGATCGCCCGTTCGCTTAAGGAAGGCGAGACCCGCAAGATCGACGTCGGCCGCGTCCGCTTTACCGATATGGACGGCCAACCGGCCGACCGCTACTTCCTCAACGAATCTTCGATCGGACTGGCACCGTCCATTATCGAACGCGTTAAGGGTTCTACTTCGCTAAACTGGTTTCCGCTCGACACGGTCCGCGGGCGTGCAAGCTTTGCGCTCTCGACGCTGCAAGAGGTCGTCGGGCTTAGATCGATTCCCGTGCGCGTAAAGATAGATGGCGGCGAGGAAAAGCGGCTTCAGACCGTGAATCTCTGCATCGCAAACGCAAGATATTTCGGCGGCGGAATGATGATCGCACCAGATGCAAAACTCGCCGACGGCATGCTCGACGTCGTAAACGTCGGCGACATCAACACCGCAAAGATCATACTTAACGCCTACACGCTCTACCGCGGAACCCACGTCGATCTGCCCGAGGTAAAAAGCAAACTCGCCCGACGCATCGAGGTCTATCCCGAACCGCCCGACGCTCGCACTCTGATCTCCATCGACGGCGAACTCCCCGGCCGACTTCCGGCCGTTTACGAGGTTGTGCCGTCGGCACTGAGCATACGCGTCCCGGCAAGGTGATTTAGGGCATTTCGTGTGCTAAACTTCGTTAATTTTTCCAATGACTAGCCTAGCCACACCTGCCGAAAGATCATTCTTAAAGCGAGTCGTAGATTCGTTCGAATCGCGTTCGGAACGCGTTGCGATGCGCGTTGTGGGCGATGATTCTCAAGTTCATACTTTCGGCGAAATGCTCCAGGAGATGCGAGCAGTTGGCTACCGCATCTCTCAGGAGAACGTGAAGTTTGGCGACCGCGTCGCTTTGATCGGCGAGAATCATCCGAGCTGGGCGATCGCGTATCTGGGTGTTCTGTATCACGGCTGCGTTTGCGTCCCAATGGATCCGCACGGCGAGATCGAAACGATCACGAATTTTTTTGAGAATTCCGAAGCCAAACTTGCCTTCATCGACCGCGAACAGGTCGAGCGATTTCGCCAAATCGAAGAAAAGCTCGGCCGCAGCATTCCGGCCGTTGTTTGGGGCGATGGCGATCCGCTGACGAACGGCTTTCAGTCGTTCGATGACTGGACCGCGACCGGCGTTCCCGAAAGTTTTGCGAAAGTGATTCCCAAAGCCGCCGGCGACGACATCGCGTTGCTCATCTACACAAGCGGCACCACAGGCACACCCAAAGGCGTCCCGCTAACGCACGGCAACATCGTCGCCGAGCTCGATGGCGTTAACGAGGTGCTCGCACTCAACGACAGCGTTCGCATCCTCAGCCTCTTGCCGCTATTTCACGCCTATTTGCAGATCGTAAATATGTGGGTTGCAACGACTTACGGATGCGAGGTCGGCTATCTGAAAGAGCTTTCGCCCGCGGAGCTGAGTTCGGCAATGATCAAATTCAAGCCGACGATGCTGACAACCGTTCCTCGGCTGTGGTATCTCTTTCACAAAAAAATCTTCGATGCCGTCGAGGCGAAACCGAAGGCCGTGCAGCTTCTATTTACGGGAATGCTCGCCGCCAACGGTGCCCTTCGCGACACTGCCGGAATAAACCTCGGACCGAAACTTTTTGGCAAGGTCCACGAATCATTCGGCGGCGATCTGCGTATCGCGATCACGGCCGGTTCGCGGTTTGACGAAGAGGTCGCTCGCGATTTTCACAAACTCGGATTTACGATCATCCAGGGATACGGACTGACCGAAACGAGCGGAGCCGCGACCGCCACCTACGAGGCCGATAACCGGATCGGTTCGGTAGGTAAACCGATGTTCAACGCCGAGATCAAGATCGCCGAACCGGACAAGGACGGAGTTGGCGAAGTTTTGATCAAAGGCGAAATGGTCTTCGCGGGCTATTACAAAAATCCAGAGGCGACCGCCGAGGCGTTTACCGAGGATGGCTGGTTCCGCTCCGGTGATCTCGGCCGGATCGACAAAGACGGCCACCTTTTTATCGTCGGACGCGGTAAGGACGTCATCGTTCTGCCGTCGGGCAAGAACGTGCATCCCGAGGACCTCGAGGTTCACTATTTGAAAGCCCCCGAGGTCGAAGAGCTTGCCATCATAGGCGTCGCAGACGAAACCGAAAAGCGTGCGGGTGCCGAAAAACTGATCGCCGTCGTTATTCCTAATTTTGAATATCTCAAACAAGCTAAGCTCCCGAATTCTAAAGAGGCGGTCCGCTACGCTCTCGATAATCTTGGCCGCTCGCTGCCGGAATATCAGCGTGTCCGTGAATACATCGTCCGGTCAGAGCCATTGCCCCGTACCGCGACCCGCAAGATCAAGCGTTTCGAGCTTAGGAAAGAGGTCGAGAGCGGAACGCTTTCTAGCGGCCTAACGGAAAAGAAGGCATGGCAGCTTACCGACGGCGACCAAGCGCTTCTAGAAACGAATGTCGCCTCAACCGTACTCGCTTCCCTTCGAAGCCATGCCAAAGACGCTGACGCGGTCATCCATCCGCAGATGAATCTGGAGATCGATCTCGGGCTCGATTCACTTGCGCGGGCTGAGGTCCTCGCCGCACTCGAACAAGCATTCGAGACCGAATTCACCGCCGAACAGGCCGCAAACGCACTGACCGTCGCGAACGTGATCGAACTTGTAGGAGAGACGCCGAAGGGCCAGGCCGCAGCCAAAAACGATACAGCGATCAGCGCCGATCTCAATTGGTCAAAGATCCTAAAGGAAGCCGACGACACGATCCCTGAGGTCGAAGCCGTGCTCAAGAACCGACCCATTTTCCTAACGTTCGCGTTTCTTGTCTATCGAAGCTTTAACCTTTTCTGTCGCGTATTTATGCGGCTCGAGGTTACAGGCGTCGAGAACCTTAGAGCAATGCTGCCGGCCAAAGGCGAGAAGCAGAAGCCGTTTCTCATCTGCCCTAATCACCAAAGTTTCCTCGACCCGTTCGTTCTGTCGTCGAATTATCCGTACGGAATTTTTACGAATATCTTCCACGTTGGGGCAAGCATGTTCTTCGGCGGCCGGTTCATGAGCTTTGTCGCAGCGATGCTCAAAGTCGTGCCGATCGATCAGGACACACAGCTCTTACGTGCAATGAAAGCCGGAGCCATCGGCCTAAAAAATGGACGCATCCTGAATATTTATCCCGAAGGCGAACGTGCCTTTGACGGCAAACTTCACAGTTTCAAGAAAGGTGCCGCGATCCTCGCCACCGAACTCGACGTGCCGATCATTCCCGTAGCACTCGACGGGCTTCATAAGGTCTGGGCCCGCAAATCGATGCGGATCCGGCCGGCTAAGGTCAAGATCCTGATCGGAAAACCATTCTATGCACGTGACATCATCGGTAAGGCAAAAGCGTTGACACCCGCTCCCGATACCAATCCCGCAGCGCCCGCCGTTCCCGGATCACCCCTGACCGGCGAGGCCGCCTACACCGCCGTAACCGATCACCTAAAAGCCGAGATCACCCAGATGATCGCCGAATTGAGAACCTCGTCGGATTAACCCCTTCTAGATCGTCAGGCCGGATGATGCTCTTTTTGATGGCCCGCTTAAAGCCGGGAATGACCGCACTCCGCAAAATGGATGATGAGCGGTTTGATGGTTCTCGCCGGATCCGCAACATACGCGAGACAAGGCCCCAAAAATTCGAAACAAAACGGCGAAAACGCGAAACTAAAACCTAAAAACGCGAAACAAGTACCCAACAAAATGGAATTCTGTGTCGCACATCTGAGTATATTCGCCCCCGTGATTCAATATTTGAGGATATTTGGGACATAACGTCGTCGAGCATCTTTCCTGAGATACCGAGAATCGACAAAATACACTGTAATTGCAAGGCTTTTGCCCTTTCGCGATAACTTGCCGCATGGCATATAGCTTGCTATGTGCGTTCTTTAGAAGATGGCAATTTTCTAACGCCGAGGTCACCGACACGATGAGTAAAGCCTCCCGCTTAAACTTCAGATGGGCAGATTCGCCGACAGACTATTTATCGAACCCGACAACTGGCGCCCCGGCCTGTTGAAGCTACTGCTCCAGGTTAGCCTTGCCCTGGGATTCGTCATATATGTTCCAAGCGTCGTCATATCCGTTTACTCCGGCCTCTGGGGTTTAGCGATCATCGACACTCTTGCGATCATTGTCATATTCGCTCTCCTCTATTTCGACAAACTTCCCTATAACATTCGATCTCTTGTTTTTCTCGGGATCTGCTATGCGCTCGGCACCGGGTTGATGTTGACGGTCGGGTCGATCAGCCAGATCTACCTTTTCGGGTTCTCGATCGTTGCAACGCTTTTGCTCGGGCTGCGGTTTGGGCTCGCCTCATCCGCATTGGCATCGATTACAGTGTTCGCGGTCGGCGCGGTCGGCATCGCAGCACCGGAAATGCTCAGTTCCCAATGGGGGCATGACCTTAAAAGCTGGTTCGTCGTTACACTTAATTTCGCACTGATCAGCGCGCTCTTAACGATCGCGATCGGAGCTATCATCGGTGCATTTGAGGTCGCCCTCAACCGGGCTGTCGCTGTAAAAACCTCGCTCGACGAAGAACGGACGCTTCTGCGGACGCTCATCGACACACTTCCGGACGTCGTATTTGTAAAGGACAAAGACCTGCGGTTCCAGCTCTATAATCCGGCGTTGCTCGATCTCGTCGGCCTTCCGCTCGATGCTGATGTAAACGGAAAAAATGTCTTTGACCTATATCCGCGGCCGATGGCGGACCTATTCAACGAGGACGACCAGCGCGTTCTCAACGGCTCTTCTGTCTTTAACAAAGAAGAACAGAGCATCAAGAACTCCGGCGAGCCACAATGGTTCCTGACACGAAAGGTTCCGCTTCGTAATCCCGACGGCGAGATCATTGGCCTTATCGGCGTTAGCCGCGACATTACTGACCGGAAACGCTTTGAGGCCGAGCTCAGTCGTGTGATCATGCACCTTCAGGT
>JBBQTV010000244.1:0-4778 GCA_038212935.1 Pyrinomonadales bacterium
TGCGATCTTGCAAAAGATACCGCCCGATCCGAAAGGCCGCGAGCTCTCCTTTCTGGCAACGCCTTGGGGCGCTCACCTCGCTTGGGTAAAACACGGTGTCCCGGTCTCGTCGGATTCTGTGAAACACGATGCGCCCGATGCAGAACTAGCAAAGGCTCTGAACATCGATACCGCATATGCAGCGACCGCAGCCGAGTAAACTTTTTGCCGACTGTCCATTTCTCCCGTCCTGGATCGTCTATGATATGAGCGTCCATTGTGACGCTCATATCTTGGTCTAGAAAGGAGATAAACATAAATGGCAGAATATATGCTCTTGCTTCACGAGGAGCCGCAAGACTTTTCGCAGCTTTCACCGGAGGCGATCCAGGCAGTCATCGGCGAATATGTCGCCTGGTCAAGCAAGCTGGAGGCCGAAGGCAAGCTGGTCGGCGGCCAGAAACTTAAGGACGATGGCGGCCGGCAGCTGAGCGGTTGGGACGGCGATTTTCGCATATCCGACGGGCCTTTTGCTGAGGTCAAGGAAGTCATCGGCGGCTACTTCGCTGTAACGGCTGATGGCTATGACGAGGCATCAGAGATCGCCCGTGATTGCCCGCACCTTAAGTATGGCGGCCGCATCGAACTTCGCGAGATTGAGCCCACATCGTAATGGCCGCATCCGGTGAAGATCGGGTCCGGGAAACAATGGACCATCTGTTTCGGCAGCACGCCGGACAGATGGTCTCGCTCTTGGCGCGCATTTTTGGAATCGATAAACTAGACCTCATCGAGGACGCTGTGCAGGACGCGATGGTCACCGCACTGAAAAAATGGCCGTACGGCGGAGTTCCCGACAATCAATTCGCCTGGCTCACCCAAGTTGCCAAGAATCGGCTTATTGATCGTCTTCGCCGAGGTCGATCTTCAGCCGAACTCGGCGAGGCCGATGGCGTTTTCATAGCCGGCGAAACACCAGCTATCCATTTCGAAGGCGAGATCGCCGAAGACCAGCTGCGGATGATGTTTGCCTGCTGTCATCCCGCAATTCCCGCTGATTCGCAGGTTGCCCTAACGCTCAAGACCGTCGGCGGATTCAGTGTCAGCGAGATCGCCCGGGCTTACCTTGCGAACGAAGATGCAATAGCCAAGATGTTGACCCGGGCGAAAAAGAAACTCCGCGAAAGCGATGTTGAGATGGAGATCCCCGCCAGTTCATCACTCACCTTACGTGTAGACGCCGTGCTCCGCGTCCTGTATCTCATGTTCAACGAGGGCTACTCGGCTTCCGCCGGCGAACTGCTTTTCCGGCGCGAACTGTGTTTCGAGGCGATCCGGCTCTGCAAGCTCATTGCTCGCCATTCGGTGGTTTCCGCTCCGCGCGTCAATGCTCTGGCCGCTCTGTTTTTGTTCCAGGCGGCGCGGCTCCCGACACGCACCGGCTCCGGCGGTGAACTCATTCTGCTTTCCGTACAGGACCGCCGCAATTGGGACAAGGCCCTGATAACAGACGGCCTGATCTACCTTCATCGTTCCGCAAGTGGACACGAGCTTTCCGATTATCACATCGAAGCCGAGGTCGCCGCCATCCATTCGCTCGCCGAAGATTTTGCCTCTACGGATTGGCCGCGCGTCATCGAATGTTACGGTCTCATGCAGGCACGTAAGTTCTCGCCCGTCGTCGAGCTGAACCGCATCGTCGCAATCGGCCATCTCGATGGGCCGGCCAAAGCGCTCACCGAACTCGATTCGCTTGGCAAGCATTACCTGATGACATCCTTCGACCTTTTCCACATCACAAACGCTCATTTCCTCGTCGAAAACGGCGAAAACCGAAAGGCTCTTGCGTCGTATCGGCGGGCACTCGAATTCATCCGCAACGAACCCATTAGGCGCCACGTCACGGAACGTATGACACTTCTCGGCGATCACTGAGCAGCGTGTAGATTCACGCCGAGACCGTTAACAACTTCTTCACACCCGAATTTCTGCGTTCGACCGCGGAATGTGCTAATTTTCTTCCTGATCCTAATTTCTAGAACTGTTCGTCTTTAGAGAGCACCTTACAAATGAAGAAGTATTTTTTGGCACTCCTCACGGTCGTTGTCGCGGTGGGTTTTACATCATCTGATTCGATCACCGGTGTCAGCGGCCGAAACACGGTCGCCGTCTCGCCGCATCTGGTGATCAGCCAGTTTCAGACCGGCGGTGTCGGCATACCCAACGACGAATTCGTCGAGATCTTTAACCGAGGCGCGGATCCGATCGACCTTAACGGATATCGCGTCGTATATCGATCCGCTTCCGGTTCGAATGACGTTGCCAACCCGCTCGCATTCTGGACATCGTCTACCGTCATTCCGCCCGGAGGATATTACCTGATCGCCGCAGCTCAATATGACGGGGCCGCTACGCCCGACCGAATCTACGACCCGAACGCGCTCATGGTTTCGATGGGCGGCGGTGGCGGCGGCCTTGCGATACGACTGGGCGACAACAATACCGGTGCGATCATTGATTCTGTCGGTTGGGGAACCGCGACGAACATCTTTGTCGAAGGAACGGCCACGGCCGCTCCCGGCCAGGGTGACGGCCGGCGGCGCAAGACCGGCGGCTGCACCGATACCGATAACAACTCCGCCGATCTTGAGGCAGCGATGCCTTCGTCACCACGCAATTCTTCGACCCCGACCGCCGCCTGCGCCGGAGGCGGCACAACGCTTTTCGCCGCAATGAACGCCAGTCCGTCGAGCGTTTCGCCTGGCGGAAATACGCTGCTTACCGTCACGGTCGTTCCCGCAACTACGCCGCCGAGCACCAACATCACCGTTGCCGCTAATCTGGAGGCGATCGGTGGACAAAGTAGTCAGCCATTTTTTGACAACGGCACCAATGGCGACCAGACGTCCGGCGACAATGTCTTTTCATATCTTGCTCAAGTTGCCGCGTCCACACCCGGCGGCCCCGCGCCGATCGTCGGTGCTGCGGTCGACCTGCAGGGGCGCGTCGCGGTCGTTCAGGTGGTGCTTTCGATCAACGCACCGCTGCCAAACGAAGATCCGCTGCTCTTCGGCAACCCGAGCAATGCGACGCCCGATGTCGCGAACGAGAACAATTACCTGATGCAGAAGCCGCAGTATTCGCTCTCGTACAACCGTTCGCGGGCGACTGCCAATTGGGTCGCTTGGCGGCTCGACAGTTCATGGATCGGTTCCACTCAACGACAGGACGACTATCGCCCCGACCCTGCTTTGCCCGACGGTTGGTACCGCGTCGAATCTTTCGATTATTCTGGCTCGGGCTATGATCGCGGACATATGACCCCGTCCGGCGACCGGACGAATTCTGTTCCGAACAACTCCGCCACATTCCTGATGACCAATATGATCCCACAGCTATCGGCTAATAATCAGGGGCCGTGGGAGAAGTTCGAATCCTATTCCCGAACGCTCGCCGCCGAGGGAAAAGAGATCTACACATATACCGGTGTCCACGGAAATGCCGGCACGATATCTAATGGCCGCATCGTCGTTCCCGCATTTACGTGGAAGGTCATACTTGTCCTGCCCAACGGCACGAACGATCTGCAGCGTGTGTGGAAAGAGACCCGAGTCCTCGGGATCATTGTCCCAAATCAGGGGCCGGTGGACATAAACGCCCCGTGGAGAAATTTCCGTGTAACGGTCGATGCGGTCGAGAACATGACGGGCCACGATTTCTTCAGCAACATCCCGATGAACACTCAGGCGATAATTGAACGCCGGCGAGATAAAGAATAATGCGAGATCGATCTTTGCTGAAAGGCCTTTGGCTCCTGCTGGTTCTCACTACGTTTGTCCTCGGGCTCTTCGCGACGCCGGCGTTTGCCCAGGCCGAGATGGCGATCAACGCTATCCAGGGTTCGGGCAATATATCTCCTGTCAACGGCCAGGCCGTTCGTGTTACCGGCATCGTAACCGCACGCGTCCGAATAGGCTTTTTTCTGCAAACGCCGGATGATAAGGCCGATGCCGACCCGGCAACATCCGAAGCCATTTTTGTCTTCACGCGTACCGCCCCAGACGCCGCGGCCGCCGTCGGCAACCTCGTTTCTGTGACCGGAAAGGTGACGGAATACCGCCGCGATAACGAACCCGCGAGTCTGACCTTGACGCAGATCGTTCATCAAAAAGACAGCGACGAGCTGAAAGTGACCTCCACCGGCAATCAGCTTCCTAAGCCTGTCACGCTTGCGACATCGGATTTTCAGCCGAACGCCATCGACCAGCTTGAGAAATACGAAGGAATGCGCGTCCGCGTTGCCGAACTTTCCGTCGTTACGCCGACCGACGGCCGCGTCGACATCAAGACCTCATCGTCCGTTTCCAATGGTTCATTTTACGGTGTTCTCAAGGGCGTTACGCGGCCATTTCGCGAACCCGGTCTCGAGATCGCCGAATGGATCTTTATGGACGACGCTGCTCGCTTGAAACTGCGAGAAGCATATCCGAAGATCGCCCTTTTTGACACCAATCCTGAACGCCTCCGCATCGAAACCATGGCTCAGGAAGGCGCAACGCCGATCGACGTTTCCGTCGGCGCTGTGCTGCCTGACGTGACCGGCGTTCTGCATTACACCTATCGTGTCAATACGTTGTACGTCGATGCCGGGTACGTCGCCAAGCCGAGCGTCAACATTCGCCCAAACCCGATGCCAGTCGCCGGCGAACGCGAATTCTCCGTCGTCGCGATGAACATCGAGAATTTTTTTGATGACAAGGACGATCCAAAATTCAAGGAAGATGTCGTCGAAACCAAAG
>JBBQTV010000245.1:0-4775 GCA_038212935.1 Pyrinomonadales bacterium
CGAAGCGGCGGCACCGATGACCACAAAGATGCAGAAAAGCACCTTAAACGAAAGGTCGGCCGCCTTTGATCGGCCAAATAAGTACTTCCACGACTGCAGCCCGTAATAAGACCAAGAGATCATGGTCGAGAAGGCGAATAGAACAACAGCTACGGTCAATACGTAATTGAAATTAGGCAGAGCGTCGTTATATGCGCTGGCTGTCAAGGCGACACCAAACGATGTGCTAGTATCCGCAACTTGACCGTATGCGAAAAAGCCGTCCATGTTGTATAGGACTATAACTAAGGCGGTGAGTGTACAGATTACGACAGTGTCAATAAACGGTTCCAACAAAGCGACAATACCTTCACTAGCGGGATATTTTGTTCGAACCGCTGAGTGGGCAATCGCAGCAGAACCCGCACCCGCCTCATTAGAAAATGCCGCACGGCGGAAGCCCTGAATAATTACGCCAGCTATGCCGCCGACACCGGCTTCAGGGGTGAAAGCACCGGATATTATCGTACCGATCGCCGCAGGAATCTCGCTAAAATGCAGAAGAATTATCACGACCGACGCGAGAATATAGATTATCGCCATCAATGGAACGAGTTTCTCGGTAACTTTCGCTATTCGCTTGATACCGCCAATTATCACAATAGCGACCAAAATCGCCATTATTATGCCGATTATGGTTCGGATCCCCCCGCTTTGGCCTATTCCGAAGGTAGTAATTAGCTGCGTTGTTGCCTGATTGGCCTGAAACGCATTACCTCCGCCGAAGGAACCGCCGACGCAGAACACCGCAAAAATAATGGCCAGAACCTTGCCGACTGGCCCCATTTTCAGATCCGCGAAACCACGCGAAAGGTAATACATCGGTCCACCGTGAACCGTTCCGTCCTTGTCCACATCGCGGTACTTGACGCCAAGTGTACATTCGACGAATTTGGTAGACATTCCCAGAAGTCCGGCAACTATCATCCAAAACGTGGCTCCGGGCCCGCCGATACCGACCGCTATTGCGACGCCGGCGATATTACCTAAGCCCACCGTTCCTGAAACGGCCGTTGCCAGGGCCTGGAAGTGGTTGACCTCGCCGTGGTGGCTTTCGTCTTTGATCGTGTCCGGAATATCGCCGTCGACGATGTTCACTTCGGCATTCTCGACGTGCGGATCTTTGTGGACCGGATCGTCGGCCATCTCGATGTCGTCGTATTTACCTCGAACGACCTCCAATGCCAAAGGGAATCTGCGGATATTGATGAATCCAAAGACCAGCGTAAAGAACGTCGCACCGCCAATTAGCAAGTACAATATGATGGGCAAATTAAAAGGCTCCGGCAATGGTGCCGCATAAAAGACGATCGCCTCCCAACCATCAGCGTAGGGCTTAAAGGCTGCGTCGATCCGTTCATCGATGCCCTGCTCCTGTGCAAAGGCAAACACCGGCGCCAAAAGGACCGCAAAAAAGGTAAATACAAATTTCGATACTTTATGAGTCATTTACACCTCAAAGAAACTGGACGTTCTAAATTTTCGAAGTTGGATGGCCGTTTCGGCCGAAAGTTCGGGATAACTTTGATTCGAAGCATTGTATAATCGCTTATACGGATTTACAAGCGAGATTAAGGCTCGCGGAGAATTGATTTTCCGCCCGCCGGAAGTCACAGCCGACCTATATATGAAAATTACCGAAACGAAGTCGGGTGCTACTCCAGAAACGGGCGACATGCCCTCGGATGAGTTCAGGCGAATGGGCCGCGATGCTATCGATCAGATCGCCGATTATTTTGAACGGCTCGAGACGCTTCCGGTGCTGTCGCAGAATGAACCGGGAGCTCTTGCGGCGGGGTTGCCGACCTCGGCTCCGATAAGCGGCGAGGACTTTGCGGAGGTCTTGAGAGACGTCGAAAGGTTGATCGTCCCCGCGGTTACTCACTGGAATCACCCTAACTTTCACGGCCTTTTTTCTACCTCGACCAGCAGCGTCGGCGTTTTTGGCGAGATGTTTTCGGCCGCGTTTGATATGAAAGCGATGCTCTGGCGAACGGCGCCTGCATCGACCGAACTCGAAGATGTTGTCCTCGGTTGGCTTCGGCAAATGCTCGGCCTGCCGCAAGATTTTGAAGGGATAATTTACGATACGGCCTCCGTCTCTACAATGCACGCGATCGCCGCTGCCCGCGAAAGGGCGGGGTTGAATATTCGCGAACTGGGCATGAGCGGACGAGCGGATCTTCCGCTGTTGCGTGTTTATTGCTCAGAACATGTTCATTCTTCGATCGATAAATCGTGCATCACGTTGGGCTTCGGGACCCGAAGCATTCGCAAGATCGAATGCAATGAGCGGTTTGAGATGATCGCGGAAAAACTAGCGGAAGCCATTGAAGAAGACATTGCCGCGGGCTTTCTGCCGCTGTGCGTAATTCCAACTATCGGAACGACTTCGACCTCCAGCGTGGACCCTGTTGGAGCAATTGCGGACGTCTGCGAGCGTTTTGGGGTTTGGATGCACGTTGATGCCGCGTACGCAGGCCCGGCGGCCATACTGGACGAAAAACGCGGGCTTTTCGCCGGCTGGGAGCGTGCGGATTCGATAGTTGTAAACCCGCACAAATGGCTGTTTACGCCCTTTGACCTGTCGATACTCTATTGCCGCGATATGGCCTCACTGAAACAGGCGTTTTCGCTGATCCCGGAATATCTTCGCACGAGCGACGAGAGCACGGTAAAGAACGGAATGGATTACGGCATCCAGCTCGGGCGGCGGTTTCGCTCGCTCAAACTCTGGTTTGTAATAAGGTATTTCGGCGTCGAAGGACTGCAGGCCCGCATTCGCGAGCACTGTCGCTTAGCAGAGCTTTTTGCTTCGTGGGTCGATGCGTCGCCTGATTTTGAGATGCTCGCTCCGGTCCCGTTCGCATTGGTGTGTTTTCGCGCATGCCCGACGGGCGTCGATGACCAAGACGCCTTGAATGAAAGAATCATGAACGAAATAAATTCTTCGGGCGAGGCGTACATTTCCCACACAAAGCTTGACGGCAAATTTACTCTGCGGCTGTCCGTCGGCAGCATCCGCGTCGAGGAACGACATCTTGAAAAGGTTTGGCGTCTATTGAATGAACGCGTCCCAGGCGCAAAACTGAATTAGGAGAAGGTGCGAATACTATGAAACGAAGACACACGATTGCTTCACTTACGATCATCGCAGTCGGAATATTGTTCTCTAACCATGAGATCTTTGCCCAGCACTGTCCATTTGACGGCGGAGAAATGGTGGTCGTCGAGCTGACCGACGCTGACGGCAAACCAATGTTCGGCTCGACCACGGAGTTGACGCTTCAGGAAATCGACAACCCCGAAGCTGATTCTTGCCAATATACGAAAGGCCTGCTCTCGCGTTCATTTCTTCCACCGTCGGATGCCTTTCTACAGAGATATTCGCTTCAAGGATTTGATTCATTCGGCCGACATTGTGAGGACTGTACATTTAACACCTTTGGATTCTATGCAGTTGTGCTAGGCCAAAGCGAACGGTCGTGCATGATCAAAAGCGATGGCGATGACCGATGGGTAAGGCGAAAATTTGAGATTAGTTTCAGCCGCGATGGCATCGAACAAAGGATCGCCGTCCCGCCAGACAAGATGTACAGCATGTGTACCGGCCAAGGCGCATGGTCGCGTTTTGAGCCCATAAAATTGCAGATAAAACCAGTCACTACCAACTAGGATTCTCCGCCAAAGCGATAAATGAAATTTGTAAAAGAGACAGTTATCCGTGCGACGCCGGAGCGCGTTTTTGCATTTCATGAGCTGCCGGACGCTTTCGCGCGGCTTGTGCCGCCGTGGGAGAATGCAAAAGTCGTGCAGAAGGCCGACATTTCGCAGATAGGTTCGCGGGCCATAATCGAGCAAAAGATATTCGGCATCGTTCCCTCGCGTTGGGTTGCGGAACACACCGCGTATGACCCGCCGCGAATGTTTGAGGACGTTCAGATCTCGGGCCCGTTCGCTTCGTGGCGCCATCGTCACATAATCGAACCGCACGCGGATGGAGCAGTGCTTCGCGACGAGATCGATTTCGAACCGCCGATGTCGTTTATAGGTGACTTGGCGGCCCCGTTGTTCATAGTTCCGCGAATCGAAAAGATGTTCGATTATCGGCACAAGGCGACGAAGGAATGGTGCGAAAGCGAGACCGATGAGTAAGAATCGAAATTGCTGCACTAGGAAAAGGTGAGAAGAAATAATAAATGTTGACGCATATTGTTTGTTGGAAATACAAGGAAACGACCGGGGATGAGGATCAGGCTGAGCATCGGGCGAGGCTTTTGGCGTTGAGGGATGTAATACCTGAAATCATTGACATCAATGTCGGTGCGGATATTCTGCATCTGGATCGGTCATTCGATACAGGACTGGTCGCGACGTTTACCGATGAGGACGGACTCGAAGCATACACGATCCATCCGGACCATCAGGCTGTAGCGGCGTTGGGGAAGGAGATCGCCGAGCGTGTCGTTTCGGTCGATTTCGTCAGCTGAGCCGTTTTTCGGGCGGGCAAACGAATTCACGCGGCCAATCATCATACGTTTACGTTTATAATCGATAGTAATGGATCTCGCTAAGAAAATGTTCAGACCCCTAAGATATTCGGTTCTCACGATGTTGGCCCTTGCCGTTCTCTCGGTTAGCGCATTTGCCCAGCAGATGCGGCAGCCGACGATCGACGTTCAGAATTATGTGATCGACGCCCAGCTTTTGCCGGTCGAGAACGAACTGAAGGCAAC
>JBBQTV010000246.1:0-4774 GCA_038212935.1 Pyrinomonadales bacterium
GTTTCCTGTCGAAGAGATTGTGTATACGCTTTTAGTCGATGGCGAAGTCGCCCTCGGCTTCAACGAATGGCCGCCGTTGTGGCGTCGGCCTGAGATCGCTACTAGATCCGCAGTAGATAGGCCGCCGACCGAAGTTGATCAACACGAGAAGGCTTCCTTCGATTCCGAAACCGAATGGGCCCGACGGGCGTCCACTATTAAACCGTCTGACAAGATAAAGTAAATGCTTTGGAAAACGCGCGAGGGAAACTTTCTGATCGAGGGCCGGCAGTTTCCGATCCACCTAAGCGGAAGCGGTTATGGTGTCAAACTTCGGGATGGCCGCGAGATCACGACGGCGGCGGAATATTTCGAGGTTTCGGAGTCAGGACGACTGGTAAAAACGTTCTCCCGGCCAAACACTACTACACTCGAAGACGATCTATTTGTCCAGAACATTTACATCGTTGTAGGTTCGGAACTGGTTCGGTTTTTCGTAACGGAAAACGCGCAAAACACATCAGTTAATCCAGCCCAAATTATCAGGGGCCTTGTTGCAATTGGCGATTATGAATTTCCCTTCGACGCAAAGACCTTTACAGATCGGACTTAAACTATTGCTCCTACCAGATCGTATTCATGAGCTTCGGTTATATGGACGTTATAGATCGAGCCGATCTGGGGATCGAGGTCTTCGGGCATGTCGTTGATGAGAATGTAGCCGTCGATCTCTTGTGCCTGGCCTTGCAGCCGGCCCTGGAAGAGCAGGTCGGATTCCTGCGAAAGGCCTTCGAAAATGACCGGATAAGTATTGCCGACCTTTGCTTTGTTTAGCTGCTTGCTGATCTTCGCCTGTTCCTTCATCAAAAGACTTCGACGTCTGGTTGCGACCTTGGCGTCAACCTTGTTTGGCAGGTCGAATGCGGCTGTTCCCTCTTCATCTGAGTATGTAAAAACGCCGACGTTATCAAAACGGCAATTGCGGACGAACGCCATCAACTCTTCAAAATCTGCGTCCGTCTCGCCGGGAAAACCCGTGATAAAAGTCGTGCGGATCGTTATACCCGGAACGCGTTCGCGAACGCGGGCGATCAGCTTCTCCAGCGATTCGCGTGTTCCGCCGCGTTTCATTAGTTTCAGCACATTTCGCGAGCCGTGCTGGAGCGGCATGTCCAGATACTTGACGGCTTTCGGCGTTTCCGCGATGGCGGCGAGGAACGCGTCCGAGATGTGAGTCGGATAGGCATACATCACCCGCACCCATTCGAGCTCTTCGATCTCGCCCAATGCCCTGAGAAGCGCTGCGAGTGCGTCGACCTCGCCGAGGTCTTCGCCGTATCGTGACGAATCTTGTGCGATCAAAACGACTTCTTTCACACCTTGTTTCGCGAGGTTACGGGCTTCTTCGATTATCGACCCAAACCTGCGCGAACGGAACGAACCGCGCATTCCCGGGATCGAGCAAAATGCACACGGCCGGTCGCAGCCTTCGGCTATCTTGATGAACGCCGTATGTGATTCCGTCGCCCGATAACGCGGCGTGTCGAAATCGTAGAGGTACGTCGCAGTCTTGTTCCCGATCGGATGAAGCGTTAATTCCGCCGCGTCAAAACGATCATCGGCAGCCTTCAGGATCTCGCCGACCTGCGAGGTTCCGATGAAAGCATCAACCTCGGGCAATTCTTTCATCAGGTCGTCGCGATATCGTTCGACCAGGCAACCGGCTACGACGACGCGTTTCGCCTTGCCGGCAGATTTCAGGCTCGTAGCCTCGAGAATCGCATCGATCGATTCCTGCTTCGCAGATTCGATAAAGCCGCACGTATTCACGACCACCGTGTCGGCGTCGTCGGCATTATTCGTAATTTCCCAGCCCGCCTCGGCCAGCGTGCCCATCATCACCTCGCTATCGACGAGATTTTTAGGGCACCCGAGACTGACAAATCCAACTTTCTTCATTCTTCTCAATTAATATCTACTCTTTCCGTTGATCTGCGTCCGATGCTCTCGCGAACGGTTCAGATCACTAAGCATTTGCTCGACTTCGGCCGCCTGTGATTCGGATAATCCATCGCGTCCGAACCGAACTCGATTATACCTCTCGGTTATTGCGATCGCCTGCGGCAGATCAGTTGCATATGCAAACTCGAGCGGGGTCTGGTATGGCTCACGAACGAAGCCGCGGTCGGCTAGGATCTGCTGAAGCCTTTCGTAAAATTCAACGACCGAACTTCCCTTACGTCCCAGGAGCCGGCCCCATGCTCTACTCCAAACCTTTAATTTTACTATCTTTCGGCCTAACCATACAGTCAGAAAGATAATTAGACAGGAAAGGATCAGTCCCGCTGCAGCGTACGCGATGGCAAGAAGGCTCGCTCTGGCCCCCTCATCGCCCCTAACCTCGCTCCACCATTCTGTCAAAGCCATCTGCACGGATGCGAACCAAGACGATGCTTTGGCGTTGTATTCGCTTGCACCGCGACGCAGCGATGTGAAAAGCGAACGCTGCTCCTGCGAATCATAGGCTACAAAATACTGGATCCAGATCATTTCGAGAGCTTCGACATAGCGGTTGAACGTCCGGTATATCCCCGCCGTTCCAGATCCCTGGCCCAGGCCCGCCGCCGGCGTCGGGTCGAACGGCACCCAAACACCCTCGCCGGGAATAAGCACTTCGACCCACGAATGAGCCTCACGCTGCCGCACCACATAGACATCGGCGGTCTCGTTATACTCACCGCGTTGGAAGCCGTTTACGACCCGGGTCGCAATTCCCTGGGTCCGAAGCATGACGGCCATCGCAGTAGCAAAATATTCGCAGTGGCCCTCGCGGACGTTGAAAAGAAAGTCCGCTAACGGCTGTTCGCCGCCGGCCTTCATCTCAAGCGTATAGCCGAACTGCGTCTGAAGATAACTTTCGACCGCTCGAGCGGCGTCATACCGGTTGTCGGATTCTGCAGTTATTTCTGCTGCGAGCTCAGCGATCCTTGGGTCGAGGCCCGCAGGCAGCTGAAGATAATTATCTTCCTGCTCAGAATAGGCCGAGCGGTCGCGGCGTAGAACTTCCGGCGGCGGAAGCGAGGTATCCGAAATCACCCGGTAGGAGACTCGTTCGTTGGCCCGCTGAAAGGTGATCGCGCCGTGTGAATCCTTGAACAACACAGGGAAGTTCCCCTGTACGCCCACGGCCCGCGGAAGCACGAACAAAATAGGCGAATCAAGCGGCTCAAGATATACCGTCTGGATAGTAAGCCGCTCGCGGTCGGTCAGATAATCGACCTGTATCAGGTCACTTTCCCCACGCTCGCGAACCTCGCGCGATGCCGAGCGGGAACGGCTCCAGGCTTTGTTGGTAAAGGTATCGAGCGCGATCCCCCGCCAACGGATCGAGCCGGTAGGTGCGGAGTCGCGATCTTCGATCCGCACACGCATCACCACCTCGTCGCTCTGTTGTATCGTTCCGATCCCGCCTAGCCTGACCGTGTCGGAAAAACCCGACGACGTTGAGACACCTGCTTGGCTGCCTCCGATTCCCGCACCGCCGACCCGCGGGAGTGAAAAGAACAGAGGCGATGCGATCGCGATGATCGCGATCATCAGGCCGCCCGATATCAAGGGCAGCCGCCGAACCGGTATCGTTCCGCGTTCACCTTCATCGCTCCTGCCTGTCTCGATCGCTTTTGCTCGTTTGAACTGCGTCTCCGTCTTCCTGATCTCGAACAGGATGATCGTACAGACCATCACGAAAACGAAGGCAAGGAACGAAAGAAAATAGAGTCCGCTAATGCTCATGCCCGCCGCGAGCAGCACCTCAAAGAACGCCATTACATACAAGAATATCCAATCGCGATCGGACTTTCGCTGCAAAAGCTTGACGGCGGTAAGCGAAAGGATTAGCATGGCGAGGATCGCCGGCAACTCGGTTTCAAGGTTCGAAACAGAGAAGACCCCCGACTGCCACAGCAAAAGGAAAAATGGGATCGCCAGAACGATCAGTGCGGTCCCGACGCGTTCGGAGAGCTGCCAGCGGGATCCCTCCAAAAGCCATGCTCCGCCTAGCACCCCAAAGAAAATTAATGTTCCGCCGAAACCAAACGCCCCGGTTATCCAAAGCGAAAAAAAGCCGCAGAATACGGTCACGTAGGAAAGGATCTGCAATGCACGCTCGACGTTCATTCACTTATTCATTTACCTAGAGAAAGAGATGCCCCGAACTGATTATACGATGCAGGCGGCTTCTGAAAGGTCAAATCTTTTACAACAATAGAAAAAACCCGCTCATTTCTGAACGGGTTTCTCTTAATTAGATCCGGCGACTACCTACTTTCCCACAACTGAAAGCTGCAGTATCATCGGCTCAAACAGGCTTAACTTCCGTGTTCGGGATGGGAACGGGTGTGACCCTGTCGATACAATCACCGGAAAACTGAGGTGAAGCAGTTATCGTCGTGCGTCAGTCGTAAGACCTCGCATACCGCGGCCAACCTGGCGGTCAGCTCTGCTCCAAAATCATATTAAAGATCAAGACTTGATGTCTGATAACTGAATACATGTATTATTTCCACGAGCTGCTTGATCGTAAATTTGCTTGTCAACAAATTTTATGGTCAAGCCTTGGGACAATTAGTACTGGTCAACTAAACACATTACTGTGCTTACATCTCCAGCCTATCAACGTGGTGGTCTTCCACGAGTCTCACTGGCAAAACTAATCTTAGGTCTGGCTTCACGCTTAGATGCATTCAGCGTTTATCCATGCTCGACATAGCTACCGTGCGATACCGCTGGCGCGATA
>JBBQTV010000247.1:0-4759 GCA_038212935.1 Pyrinomonadales bacterium
ATCGGCTCTTCGATGCCGTCTTAATAACGAGATCCGCGTCGAACCCTTCATTAGCTTTAAGAAGCTCGTGGATGAGCGTTGGATTGAACCCATAAAGACACGATGGATTTCCGGTGGGTATGAACGTTTCTCGACCGTCGATCGTTACTAGTTCGACAGTGTCTTCCGACAGTTTGCTTCGCGACGTGGTTTCAGGAAGGGTAAGAGCAAGTTCAGCAGCGGCAAATGGCGGAGTTGCTCCACCTATCCCCATCCAAAGTACAACCTTAATGTCGCGGCCGCCTTGGGTGAGAATAACCGAATACTGTTCAGCGGGAAATCCGCGAAAGCGTGCATGGTTTATCGCCCTCGTGTAAACCACAAGATTGTCGTACGCATTCGACCCCTGCTGTATTACAACGAAAGCTGTCGAACGAACGTCCTTTGAAACATCAACCAGAAGCACGTCCAACCGTGTGAGCAGCGTTTCGCAGCCCCGCCGTGGGTCAAACTCATCAACTAAAACCGCTTTCGGCGGTTCTTGAGCTGAACCCGCAATCGTGAGAATCAACAACAAGAAGGCAATCCGATACATCATAGTTTTATCTCGGCGATGGTGGCTCCGTTTCCGCCTTGGTCTGGGGGGGCGAAGGTGAAGCGTTCGACCAGGTCGTGGTTTTTTAGGAAGTGGTGGACGTAGTTTTTTAGGGCACCGGTGCCGAAGCCGTGGATGATGCGGACGCGGGGAAGCGAGCCGATGTAGGCTTCGTCGATGAAGCGGTCGAGTTCGTATTCGGCCTCGGCGGTGGTGTGGCCGATGAGGTTGAGCTCGGCGGCGACGTCTGGGGAATCGATGGGTTTGGAGAGAGAGCGGTCGGGCGAGGACACACTTCCTGACGGTCGTGTTTCTGGCTGAACCAGCTGGAGGTCGGCGATCTTTTCGCGGAGCCGCATGCCGCCTACGAGGACCTCGGCGGTTTCTTTGTCGAGCTTTTCGACGATACCGACGTTGCCGAAGGAGGTTAGGACGGAAGAGCCGACCTCAGGAATAGCGGATTGCTGAATGCGGATCGCGGAATCGTCGAGTCGACCGGTGCCCGCCGAAGAGGACACACTTCCTGACGGTCGTGTTTCCGCCTTTGCACTGACTTTTGAGACGACGGCACGGTTTAGTTCGGCTTTGCGGGCGGAGCGTTCTTTGTCGAGCTTGTTCTTTAGGGCTTTGTCCTCCAGCGAGCTGATGAAGGCCTTTGACTGGCGTTCGAAGGCTTCGACGGTCTCGGCGAGTTCTTGTTCGAACTCCTTCTGGCGAGCCTTTTCCTTCTTGATGGCTTCGATGTCGAGGCTGGCGTATTTCATCGCCGTGGCTTCGCGTTCTTCTTCGAGAGCGATGCGGAGGTCTTCGGCACGCTTGGTCTCGTTCTGGAGTTTGCGAAGATAAGCCTCGGCGTCTTGAGCGGAGATATCGAGGTTCTGGCGTGCATGGTCGATCACCTCCGGCAAGATGCCGAAGCGGCTGGCGATCTGGATTCCCGACGAGGCACCGGCAAGGCCGAGCAGGAGTTTATAGGTTGGCTTGAGCGTTTTCTCGTCGAATTCGACCGATGCGTTTATCACGCCCGGGTCGTTTGCGGCGTAGATCTTCAGCCCGCGGTAATGCGTGGAAGCGATGACCTGTGCACCTTTTTGGCGGAAATGGTCGACGATCGCAACGCCGAGAGCGGAGCCTTCCTCAGGGTCAGTTCCGGTGCCTGCTTCGTCCAGCAAGACGAGCGACGGCGGCACGCATTCCTTCATCATCGATGCGATGTTCGACATGTGCGACGAGAAGGTCGAGAGGTTTGCGGAGAGTGATTGATGGTCGCCGATGTCTGCCAGGACCGATCGGTAGAAGGGAATCCGGGCCTCACTTGCCGGAACCGGAAGCCCCGAGATCGCCATTAGCGAAAGCAGGCCCGCGGTCTTCAGCACGACCGTCTTGCCGCCTGCGTTGGCACCGGAGATGATCATAACGGAAGCATTTTCGGTCAGCGTGAAGCTCGACGGAACGATCGTTTGACTCTCCGAACTAACAGTTGCATCAGTCCTTGTTGGTGGTAGTTTGAGATTTTCTTCCAGAAGCGGATGGCGTGCGTCGATGAGTTCGAGCTTGCCGCTGTCGGAAATGTTGGGCACGACAGCGTTGAACTTTCGGGCAAATTCGACCTTTGCTTTGATGAAGTCGAGCTCGGCGACTGCTTCGACCGAAGCCTCGACTGCGGGACGCTGCTCGCGGAGCTGCTCGGTCAGTTCGAAGAGAATGCGTGCGATCTCGCGTTCTTCTTTGCCCTTTAGGTTCTGGAGTTCGTTGTTGGCTTCGATGGCTTCGAGCGGTTCGACGAAGACCGTCTGTCCGCTAGACGAGAAGCCGTGAGCAACGCCCGTTACCTTTCCGCGGAAGTCCGATTTGACCGGAATGACAAAACGATCGTTTCGCATTGTGACGATCTGGTCCTGAATGGCATCACCGCTATTTCGCATGACGGACTCAAGCGATTTGGTAAGCCTCGAACGCTGATTGTTTATCTCGCGGCGAATGCGGGCAAGCTCGGGCGATGCGGAATCGTCTATCTCGCCTCCGGGCAGAAGCTTTTTGGAGATGAGGTTCAGGGCACCGAGAAGCGTCGGCGGAATGCCTTCGACTATCGCCCAAAGCGTCGGTGCG
This sequence comes from Pyrinomonadales bacterium, assembly GCA_038212935.1. Taxonomy (GTDB): domain Bacteria; phylum Acidobacteriota; class Blastocatellia; order Pyrinomonadales; family Pyrinomonadaceae; genus OLB17. The sequence continues at coordinate 2,684 of JBBQTV010000247.1, forward strand.
ACGTCCTTTTCGGGCTGCATAGACGAGCGGGCAAACATTGCCTGATTACAGACGCGAGCGACCTCAAGCATCAGGCTCGGTTCGAGCGTTGCGTTGCGTATCTTCAGGATGGCGACGGCATCGGTCGGATCCTCAAGCCCGCTGAACGACCAGGTGACCTGCTTTTCTTCGTTGAGGACGATGGTCTCGGCGATGGCCGCGAGGTCGCGTTCAAGCTCGATACGGTTCGAATGCGGACGCAGGTCAGCGAACCGGTCAGCACCCATCGGCGTCTGTGCATTACGGCTCACAAGCTCAAGGAGCTTTGCGTATTCAAGTGTTTCTAAAGAAAAGCTCATTTAAAAACTATCCACAGATAGATCGGGATTAACACAGATAAGAGTTTGTTTATTCCTGATCTTATCCGTGTTTATCTTTCTTCATCTGTGGTTGAAAAGATCTAATCGGTCACTTGAACGCCTTTCCAGAAGGCGATGTAGCCCTCGATGTTCTTTGCATCGTCCTTGGCATCCGGGTAATACCAGGCGGCGTCCTTGTTCACTTCGCCGTTTACAACGATGTCGTAGTAGCTGGCGGTGCCTTTCCAACCGCAGACGGTGTGATACTCGCTGGGTTTGAAATGGTCTTTGTTAATCGAATCGGCGGGGAAATAGTGGTTCCCTTCGACGACTACTGTGTCCGTGCTTTCCGCTAAAACTGTTCCGTTCCAAGTTGCTTTCATATCGTGTGTTTCCCCTTGTGATTAAGTGATTGAATGTTTGATTGATTGATCATAAGAATCTAGCCCTGATCTCAGGCGTCGGCATCATGCATGCATCTTGTTTGCCGAAGAGACGGTAGCGATTCTTCGCGAACAGCTTGTAAGCGAAGTCGCGGACCGGCCGGGGAACCACGATGAACGCGTAATTCCATTTCCAGATGCCATCGAGCCGTCTAGCTATCCGCAAAGCTCCGGTCGAATGCGTGTACGCCTTATCGTCTTCGACCAAGATCACCGAATCAGTTTCGGCGGGATCGATGCCGTGCTTCTCGATGAGTTCGGCTCCGATGTCCGATTGCAGCGGGGCAAACTTAAAGTAACCCGCACTGTCACGCTCGATCACAAAGTTGACCGAACTGTTACAGAAATTGCATACACCGTCGAACAGCACAATAGCTCCCATAAACAAATTCTACCGCAATTTCCCAATAGTTTCGCAACTGCATGCCGGGAACGCACGCGTCCCGCGTGCATGGACGCCTGCGTTCCCGGCGGTAAGGTGCTTTCCACAACAAGCTCCTTTACCGCTACGCAGAATTTTCTCAAGCTTAAACATCTTAAACTTTCAAACACCTCTAAACAGGTAGAAATGTTTGATTAGGATCGAGAGCTTGATGTCAGCGGGAAAGCACCGGTTATGGCTTTGCATTCTGAAACTTTTCCTTTATTCTCTCCGTAAACGAGTTTCAGTAAAACGATTCAGTTTTCACGCCTTCTCAATTTGTTATGAAAGTAAAATTCTTCTTGTTCGCGATTGCGACGATCGGGTTGTGTTCGGGTCTGAGTGTTTTCGGGCAATCGTACGCGATCACGAACGCACGCATCGTCACGGTTTCTGGAGCAACGATCGAACGCGGGACGATCGTCGTCCGAGACGGCTTGATCGAATCGGTCGGTGCGAACGTTAACGCTCCGGCTGACGCCAAAGTGTTCGATGGCAATGGTTTAACGGTCTATCCGGGATTCTTTGACGCTGTCTCAAGCCTCGGCTTGCGGCCAGCTACGCCTGCGACCGGAGGGCCGGGAGCACAAGGCCAACCCGCACCGTCAACGTCGAATTACCCGGTCGGATTTCGACCTGAGGACATGGCCGCCGACGACCTTCGAGTTGGCGAGGACCAGTTCGAAGCGGCACGCAACGCCGGGTTCACCTCGATCCTGACCGTTGGCCGAACCGGCATCTTCAATGGCCGATCGGCGATCATCAATCTGGCCGGCGAGTCGGCATCGACGATGGTAGTTAAGTCACCGGCTGCAATACACATTTCATTTGCGACCATTCCGGGAACGTATCCCGGCTCCTTGCTCGGGATGTT
>JBBQTV010000248.1:0-4678 GCA_038212935.1 Pyrinomonadales bacterium
GTTTCGAATAACTCCGGCTCGTTCGGCCTTGAAGACCTAAGAAACGAACTGGGGTTCGAAGAGATCCTGGACGAATCTGATTCGGATTACGAAACGCTCTACAACACAGCAACGGCCTATCAGGAGATGGGCTTGCTTGAGGACGCTATAAAGTCGTATCAAGAGGCGGCGAATATAGTCTCGCAGGCGGACGGCACGAGGCGATTCTTTCAATGTTCTAATCTTATAGGGCATTGTTTTATGCAGCTCGGCAAGCCGCACGTTGCGATCACCTGGTATGAGCGGGCAATGCAATCTCCGGCATTGACCGCCGAAGAGAAACAGGGCCTTTGGTACGAATACGCGAACGCCTGCGAATCGAATGGCGACAGTCAAAAGGCCGCGAAATATTTCGAAATGGTCTATGCCGAGAATATTGACTTTCGCGATGTGGGGGAACGGCTCAAGAATATGGCGGTCGCGGCGTAGGGCAATAGCATTTGGGTTTGTTGACGCCCAGAATCAAGTTATACTTTGACGGTATGGTGGAACGCCTGACCGTCATTTTTTTTATTGTTCTCTGCCTCCTGCTGGGGTTCTATTTGATCCTTGCGCCGTGGGACACGCTTTTTGGCCGATGGGGTGAGAATTATCTCCTTGCATTTGCGGCGGACAAGTCGGGCCTGCCGATCTTGTACACGGCGGTATCGTCAAACTGGTTCCGGGGAGCTGTTACCGGGCTTGGCGTTCTTAATCTGATCATCGCTTTCTGGGAAGCGGCGCACTTCAAGCAAAGCGTGGCAATGCTGCAGGGCACACAGGATTCGGGGAAGAAGTGAGCCCTGCAACGCAGATCTTGATTCCGACACGCCGACCGTTGGTCTGCCTGATCACGGAAGGTACCTCGCCAGAGATCGATACAACGCTTGAAATCATAAAGGCCGCAATAGGCCATTCCGTTCCGCTCATTCAGATCCGTGAAAAGCAGCTTAAGGCGAGATCTCTCTACGAACTAACAACTGCAGCGGTCAAGGCTGCCGAAAATTCCGACACAAAGATATTAGTCAACGAACGGTTTGACATCGCTCTCGATGCCGGCGCAGCGGGCGTTCATCTGCCGTCGTACGCGTTTGAGGCTGACGCAGTTCAGCGCATCGTCGGGCCGGACTTCATTATCGGCGTTTCTTGCCATTCGGCAACGGATGTTCAGAGGGCAAAGGAATTGGGGGCGGACTATGCGACGCTGAGCCCGGTGTATGCGAGCCCGGGTAAAGGTGCAGCGCTGGGCATCGAGGCATTCGCTTCTGCCGTACGTGAGGTCGAGCCGTTTCCGGTGATCGCCCTTGGAGGCGTCAACGCAGCTAATTACCGAGCGGTGATCGACGCTGGATCAGCCGGGTTCGCCGCGATCAGATACTTGAACGATATCGAAGAACTTGGAAAATTAATGGAGACGCTATGACCAGACCAGAAACGACGTCGTTGCCAAAAATATGCCTTTCGATCGCCGGGCTTGACCCGTCTGGCGGTGCGGGAATTTTGACAGACGTGAAAACGTTCATGGCCTTCGGCTGTTACGGAGCGGCGGCGGTGACATCGGTGACGTTTCAGAACACGGTCGGAGTCTTTGGTGCCGAACATCAATCGGCGGAATCGGTCCGCCGCCAGGTTGAGCCGATCTTTAACGATATGACCGTCGATGCCGTCAAAACGGGAATGTTGCCAACGGAAGAGGTAATCGTTGAAACGGCCCGAATGATGCGTGATCGTGAGGTCAAAAAACTCGTCGTTGATCCGGTCGTAAGGTCAACCTCCGGCTTCGACCTGATCGACAACGCGGCGCTCAAGGCGATGGTCAAGCATCTTTTTCCGCTTGCGGCGATCATTACGCCGAACATTCCCGAAACGGAACGTCTTACCGGTATCGCGATCCAGGACGTCGAAGACATTGTCGCGTCGGCCGTGATCATTAGGTCGTTTGGAGTTAAAAACGTCCTGATCAAAGGCGGGCATTTTGATGCTTCGAACGGCGAGTCAAGGCGGGCGACCGATCACCTGTTTCTCGGCGAAGAGCATGTCGAGATCGATGGCCAGTATCTCGAGACGACCGCGACGCATGGCACCGGCTGCACGCTGGCGGCTGCCATAACGGCAAATCTGGCGCTTGGGCTGGAAATGGTGGAGGCTGTTGAGGTATCGAAAAGGTTTGTTAACGACGCGATCAGGAATGCGCCGATGATAGGCAGAGGGCATTCGCCCATCGGCATTCGGCCTATTTTGCGATCGGAATGAAAACGGGAGTTTCGTAGGTGACCCCGAAGGTTACGCCGGTTCGCGGGCTGTAGCGGGTGAGGCCAAATATCGCCGCCGTATCGAACCGGAGGCCTGATGCACGGATCTGCGTTCCAACGCGAAACTGCCCGATGCTTTCGGTACCCAGGGGTGCACTAGCCCCGCGGGTGTTAGCACGGCCATTCACTTCACTGACGATGTTGACATGGTCAGTAACGGGAAAGATGCCGGCGAGCCCGTAGAGGATCACATCGTTTTGCGAAAAATTGCCGAGCGGTGCACTCATTATGCCGAGTCCAAGGTTACCGTAGATGTTCGCGAGCGGAGCCTTGCCAGCCCGTTTGCCGAATTTCTTCTGCGCGATGAACTTAGAAAAAATGTTTATCTGGTTTGTGCCGATGCCTTTTGCCTGGTCGGTGTTCGGCATCTGGTAGCCAAACTTCATTCCGAGCGCAGGCAGATTTGCCGTTTCGCTAAAAAGCTTGATCTTTGCCGAGACGGTAAAGTCGTCAAAATCGTTTGTCGAATTCCCGGAGATGTTCAGCGGGATCGGCGATGGCGTCGCCTGAGAGTTGATGGCGAGGAAATTCTGCAGCGAGCCTTCGATCTGGATCTCCACGTTCGAAGCAAATCCCTGCCGAATGCGGATGTCGCCAACGCGGGTCAGGTCTCCCTTCAACCCCGAAAGCGGAAACTTCATATTCTGAATAAAATCAACGCCAACGCTGACCTCGAGAGCTCCCGGCGGGGTGATGTCAATATCATCCGTCAACAGCGGCCGCTGTTGAGCGAGCGCAGGCGAGAGCGAGAAGAGAAATACCGCCAGCAGTAAAGAGAATCTCGACATCAGAAAGATTCTGACACAACTAATTAAGATAGCCAAATAAACAGATACACTGCCTGAAAAGCGAATGCGGAATCTGAGATCTCTCAGCGAAAGGCTCCACCGACTCAGCGTTATCATTCAATCAACGCCGGAAGCACGAAGCCTTTCGCGGAGATAGCAACTAACGAGCATCGAATCTGTTGACCACGAAATCTCCGTTTCGTCCCCAGCCCTTTGCAAAGAATCCGTCGAAGCTGCCGATAGTGTAAAACACGCTGTTGCCGGCTCCGTCAGCGTTAGCCCGCCAGACCGAAATGTCGGTTACGCCATCGCCATCGTAGTCACCCTGGGTCGGGAAGTCCGAACTGATGCCAAACTGTTGAACTCGCACTTGCGGGCTCGAGCTTTGCCAGATCCACCAGGTCATCGGCGACGTTGCCGTTGCCCCGGTCCGAACTGCCGCAAACTCGAATTTTCCATCTCCATCGAAATCTCCGGGTACGATCCAGTCTGTGTTGAAATTGCCGAACTGCTTATACGTGACAGCACTATTTGAACTTTGGAGGACGATAGCAGTGTTCGCGGGTGACAACCCAAACCGATAAACGGCAATATCGAATTTGCCGTCGCCGTCATAGTCGCCGGGAATCGCTGAGTCAAAACTGGTGGTTCCATTGCCGGTCAGGCCGAAGCCAATATTGGTCACGCCGCCGTCAGAACTTCGAAGGATCCACCATCGAGTTTGATCTCCGGATGCTGCTCCTCGACGAAAAATGGCCGCATCCGTTATACCGTCGCCATCGTAATCACGGGCGATCGCCTGATCTCCGTTAACCCCCCAAGCCAGATAAAGAGCGGTGCTGTCCGAACTCTTCAAGATTATGAAATAACTCTGCTGTCCGGCAGAAGCTCCTGCCCGATAGACAGCCAGATCTTCTTTACCGTCGCCATCGTAATCGCCCGGCGAAGGGAAATCCGTATTAGCATTTCCCCACGGGATGGTCTGATTTGCATCGAACCCAGAACTATTTAGATTCCAGTATGTGATCTGAGATGTTCCTGGAGGTGCGACGGTCGGGAAACGAAGCACGCTGTAGTCGGTTTTGCCGTCACCGTCGTAGTCCAGAACGCGTCTCAGGCCGATCTGGCCGCGGATCTCGCCGCCCGGGATGTCAGTGGAATGTACGTTTACGTAAGTCAAATGCGAACGAAGCTGCGCGATCTGCGTTGGCGTTATCGGCCGAGAACCCGAAATTGTTCCCGATGTTCCGCCCACCGCACCCAGATCGATGATGACCGGTCCATTTACGCCGATCACACCCGGAGCGTGAATGTGAGCGCCGATCTGGGCGCTTGCCAATCCATTGAAAACGACCGTGAACGTAATAGTTCCGGCCGTTTCATCAAGAACGATGCGGGCGTAACCGGTCGCAGTCGATGCGTTGACCGGAACTTCCTGTGCGGAACTTAGATTTGCCGTAAATGTCTCTGCATTAACGGCCGCAGCGACGAGCACGATTACAGCCAACGAGAAAAGATGCCTTAGGCAAAGCGATCGCATAAAAGGTAACCTCCACTGGT
>JBBQTV010000249.1:0-4677 GCA_038212935.1 Pyrinomonadales bacterium
ATCATCGGCCGCGAATGTCGGCAAAAAGCAGGGAGCTCCGCTGCCCGCGTCGCTCAAGCACCAGTTCGAAGCGTCACTCGGCTCTGATCTGTCGAAGGTTCGCGTCCACGAAAGCCATGCGCCCGTCATGCTTGGGGCCAAAGCCTATTCGCACGGCAACGATGTTTTCTTTGCTCCCGGCGAATATCAACCGCATTCTGAAGCCGGAAAGCAGATGCTGGGCCACGAACTGACGCACGTCGTTCAGCAAGGCGGAGCCGCACCGAAAAGCGAATGATCCGTGCAGATCCGTCTGCAAATAGCGAAAGGCCACACTATGACCTGCGTGGCCTTATCTTCTCGATTCGCCGAGAGTTTAGCTCAAGAATCCAATAAAGCCCGCGGGTTTTGCGGTAAAGTTCGGGAAAAGCTGATCCAGCTTTTTGCTTCCGAGATGCTTCGCCGCGGTTTCGGCAAAGACATCGCGAAAGTCCGTGGTGATCGCCAGGTCCCGGCCTTCGTTCAGCTGGTCGGGCCCCAGGCCTTTCCATTCCCCGAAGACCTTTCCGCCTCTTACCGAGTTTCCGAGCACTAGCATTGCGTTGCCGTGGCCGTGATCGGTCCCGCGGCTGCCGTTTTCGCGTGCGGTGCGCCCAAATTCTGACATCGTCAGCACGACGACATCGTCCATTCGTCCGCCGAGGTCGGTCGCGAACGCGGCGATCGAATTCGCAAAGTCACGAAGCAGATTGGCGATCTGGCCGCGTGCTCCGCCCTGATTGATGTGCGTGTCCCAGCCGCCGGATTCGGCAAACGCGACCTCAAGCCCGATCCCCGCTTTGATCATCTGTGCGATCTGCATCAGCGACCGCCCAAGCTGAGAGTTTGGATACGTAGCGCCCTTCTCCGGCCGATATTTCGCGGGATTCGCCTGCTTCAAAAAGTTGACCGCTTCGAACGTTTCCTTGCCTGTATCGCCAAGCGAATCTTTCGCATTCTGTTGATAGACGCCTTCGAAACCGCCCTTCAGGTCAGCGGTGTAGAGGCCGGCTTTGATAGTGAAATCTGCAAGGTTCGTCATCGCTATGGACGGAGCCTTGCCGTAGAGCGAACGCGGAAGCTGCTGGGTCATCGCAACCGCACGGAATGGCGAATCCGCCTTGCCGGCGGTCGTTTGCATCGCACGGTTCAACCAGCCGTCGCGGGTCGATTTGATACCCGGCGTGCCCGATTCCATATAATCCTGTGCGTCAAAATGTGACCGCGTGTTGTCTGGCGAACCGGTCGAGTTGATGACAGCAAGCTGCTTTGACTGCCAAAACTTTTGCAGCGACGCCATCGCCGGATGGAGGCCGAAGAATCCGTCAAGATCGACCGCACCGTCGGTTTGCCCCGGCCGCTGAATCGCTGTTGCACGCCGCAAATTGTAGTATTCGCCGTCGCCGTGAGGGACGATCATGCTCAGGCCATCGACCGCACCGCGTTGAAAAATGGTCACCAGAACCTTCTTCTTGCCAAATCGGTTAGCCGTCTGCGCGGCCGCGAATTGATGCAGGAAGTCCGGTGCCGCGGCCATTAGGCCAAAGCTCGCCAGCCCGATCCCGCTTGTTTTTAGAAAAAATCGCCTGTCCATATTTCGTTTGCCTCACCGCCCAGAACAAAAAGAATTCCCCGGGCGGCATATTGTTAGACGCCCGGGGAACGGTGAATGTCAGACTTTTTTTTCCGCTTACTTCGACGACCGGTACGCAGTGAGGTTCGTGGACATCTTAACGTTTCGCAGCGAAACCTGGCCGATGCGCGAATAATTTATCGATTCGCCCAGAATACGGGCCGCTTCAGCCGGTGCATGAAAGCCCATCGAATTTTCCGCCTCAACGAAATCTAGAAAGAACTGCGCCTTGCGTTGATTGGACCGGGCCTCGGTCAGCTCGGCGTCCGTCGCTCCGGCTCCGCGGGCCGCCGTGATGTCGCCGATCAACTGCACAAGAGCGTCCATCGCCAATCCGCGAAGGTTGTATGTCCGCTCCTGTATGGTCTCCACACGAAACCTGAGTTCATCTTCGCTTCCCTTATGGCATGTCTGGCACGACGTGTTCAGGCTCAGCAGCGGCGAACGAACGTGATGGCTGCTGATCTTCATCGCACCCTGCCGTTCGTAGGGCATGTGGCAATCGGCACACGAGACGCCGGCACGAGCGTGAATGCCCTGGTTGTACATCTCAAATTCAGGATGCTGCGCCTTGAGCGCATTTGCGCCGGTCTGGGCGTGGGTCCAGTCCTTATGCCCGACCTCTTCGTAATATTCGAGGATGTTCTCGACCTTCATACCCTTGTCCCACGGATAGGTCAGCTCCTTGTCCTCGCCCTTGAAATAGTATTCGACGTGGCACTGGCCGCAGGCGTACGAACGCATCTCCTGGCGGGTCGCGTCGCGGTTTACGTCATAATCAGCGATACCCTGAAGTGCTTTTACTTTCTTAATGCCTTCCATAAAGGCGGGCCGAGTTATTCGCAATGCCATCGTCTGCGAGTCGTGACAATCGATACATGCAACCGGATGCGTCACTTCCTTCCGGGCCTCGGCATACCCCATCTTGTTCAACGCCTTAAAGCCGGCAACGATGTCACCGTCACCAAGCTTTTTATATGCGCCATAGACCGACGCATGACAGTTTACACACGTTCCGGGCTGCCTTGTCACAAGCTGACGTTCGGTAAACGTTTGGTCCTCAAGCATATACGCGTGGCCGCGTTCCTCGCGAAAATCGATCGCAAACGCATACCCGTCCCACATCGTCTTAAGCCGCGGATCCTCCTCAAGCCGTGACTGCGCTACGATCGAACGCGGATCGGCATTCGTTGGCGGCTTTGGCATTGCCTCGCTGCCGCCGAATCGCGTCCGCACCTGATCGACCGTTCGCAGGTAGCTATCATATTGCATGGGGAAATTCTTTCCCCAAACGGCCGGGTCGTGTGTGTCATCGGTCAGCTCGACCACGCGAAAGAACGGGCTGCGGGCCTCCTGTTGCCGCTCGAAAATATTTGTCAGCAGCCCGAGCCCGAGTATCGCCGCCGCGAACGAAGCGAATGCAACGACCGCGATGACCTTGGTGCTGTACAGCCAAGTGCGTTTCTCAGCCTTTTCTTTTTTGGCCGGTGCGACGGGTTCGTTTTCGGGTGTCTCGATCTTTTCTTCGCTCATAAAATTGGCTCCCGGATCAGTGCATGTGTCCGACGTTTCGGTGACACATTATGCATGAGACCTCTTCCGAATCTTTGACCGATTCGGAAACGGTGATCGAATGGACCATCGTCTGATGGCACGTTCGGCATGATTGTTCGGCGATCTGGCGGTTGCGTTCGGTTATCTGGATCGGCTCGTGAAATCCGCCGGCGGTGAAGTAATACGAATGCCAGAATCCGTTCCAGGCCTTGGTCGTGTATTTGCCGATCGCGTCCGGCGGCGTGTGGCAATCGTTACAGGTCGCGACCGTCTTATGGCTCGATTTCAACCAGCCGTCGTACTGGTCATTCATTATGTGGCAATTGGCGCACGAGGCCGGATCGTTGCTCAGATACGAAGCACCTTTGCCGTACCAAAACGTATACAGCCCAACGCCGACCGCCAGCCCAAGGCCAACGCCGGCAACAATTAGCTTGAACAGGTAAACGGACATACTGATCGGCGGTCGTGGTCGAAACTGGGGGAATGGGGCCTGTCGTTCCCGAACAGCTTATACGAGAATCGATGTTTCCGCAAATTTTGGCCGCAGCGTCGCCATCAATTGGTGCCATTAACCTATCTAAGTAGAATGAGTTAGCAGACGCGGCCAGCAGATCTGTGCGTTACGGGGCCACTATTTAATAAATATCTCATCGACAAAGATCCACGGGTCGCCGCCGGCGCCGAGGTGCCAGGCGGGGATCTTGCCGAAGTTGTATGCCTTTACGCGGACGTAGCGTGCGCGGGCCGGTTCGACCTTTGTTGTAAAATCGCGCCTCGCGGGCTCCATTTCCTGCTGCGGGAACGCGGGCTTGATCTCGGCGACCTTGTACCAATTTTCGCCGTCTAGCAGAGCTTCGAATACGATGCGGTCGGGCATCCATATCCACGACCGGGCCGACTGCAGAAAGCTGCCGCCGACTTCGGTGAAGTTCGTCTCCCGCTGCATATCGATCACCGCCTCAAACGTTTTGCCCTGGTAACCCTGCCATTCGCCGCTCGCGAAATTGACCGTCCCCCGCAGTCCGTCGATCACCGCATCATCACCGCCGCCCGTGTACTGCGTGCTGTACGGCGAAGCGAGCGTGACCTGCCAATCATTCGTGCGTTTCAGAACTGAGGCCTCGACCGGGAAGCTTTGAATTCCATTACTGATCGCGATCGCCTTGATGGACGAGGTTTCGCTCAGCGTAAACGGCGTGGTGTAGCGCGTTGATCGGGCGGACGGTTCGGTACCGTCGAGCGTGTAGTAGATCTTGGCTCCGGCGGTGATGGTGTTCATCGTGACGGTCGTTTGATCGCGAAAGACGCGGTCGGCGGTGATGTTCGGGACGGCAACGATATCGGGAGAACGCCATTCTGCGATCTCCGGAAATAGCTTTTCATTAGGCTTCGGGCCCATCTCAAATTCCAACGTGCCGCCCGCCAGGATCTCCGCATGCGGTAGTTGTGCACTTTGCAGGGCCTTGCCG
>JBBQTV010000250.1:0-4661 GCA_038212935.1 Pyrinomonadales bacterium
GCTCTAAGCTTGTCGAACGAGTAACGGACAATACTCCGCAAAAGGTGATTAAACCCGCGAATCGAGGTAGAGCCCATGTACATCGCAGGCCGCCACCTGATCGCTTCAATAATAGTCAGTACTGGATCACTCATTTACCACAGCTACTCAATATTAAAATACTTCGCCTCCGGATGATGGACGACGATTGCCGACGTTGATTGTTCGGGTTCCAACATGAATTCGTCGGTCAGGTCGACGCCGATGCGCTCGGGCTGCAGAAGTTCGAAGAGCTTGGTCTGGTCTTCGATGTTCGGGCACGCCGGATAGCCGAAGCTATAGCGTGAGCCTTGGTAGCCTTGGTGGAAGAGCTTCGTTAGCTCAGGTGCGTCAGCTTCGGCGATTCCGAGTTCTTCGCGGATGCGTTTGTGCCACATCTCGGCGAGAGCTTCGGCCGATTCGACCGATAGGCCGTGGAACAGCAAATAATCGGTGTAATTGTCCGATGCGAAAAGCTTCGCCGAATGCTCGCTCGCCTTGCGGCCCATCGTTACCAGGTCAAATGCAACAACATCGATCTTGCCGGAATCGACCGGTGCGAAATAATCTGCCAAACAGAGATTCTTGCCGCCGCGTTGTTCCTGCGGCTGGCGCGGGAAGGTGAACCGCATCCGCTCGGTGAGTTCGTCGTCCTGATAAATAACGAGATCGTTCCCGTCCGCGTTGCATGGATAATAGCCGTAAACGAGCTTGGCTTCGAGCAGCTTTTCCCGGATCGCCTGCGCCTTCACCTCGGCGAACTTCGGGTAGACTGTCTCGTTTAGGATCGCGTCGTATTCTTCCTTCGATTTCTTGCCCTGCTTGTATTGCCATTGGCCTTTGAACAAGGCTGTCTCATTGATAAACGCGAAGACCTTCGTCAAATCGGTGATCTCGACGACCTTCGAACCGTAGAAAGGTGCTTTCGGCAGCTCATCGATGTGCGCGACATCCGATCGCTTCGTATGAGAAGTATTGCCGCCCGACCTGGACGAAACACGTGCGGCTGCAACGCCGAGCTTCGCGTCCTCACCGACCAGATCTTCTGCGTCGCTAATTGTCTCGATCGAATCATCGGACACGCTTTCCAACGAGGATGTTTCGACCTCAACACCGGCGGCCGCCGCTTTGGATTCCCCATTCCGCGTTCCGCGTTCCGCACTCGTTAATTCGTCCATCGCATGCAGGCCATCGAACGCATCGCGGGCGTAGAACAATTTGCCGTTATATAGAGGTATCAGGTCGGCATCGACGTAGCGGCGATTGAGAGCCGCCCCGCCTAGAATTACCGGCACATTGATGCCGCGTTCATTCATTATTTGCAGATTGTCGCGCATCACCAGCGTTGATTTTACAAGCAGTCCGCTCATGCCGACCGCATCGGCGTTCGTCTCCGTGAGCGAATCGAGTATACTGTCGATCGTTTGCTTGATGCCCAAATTTACGACCTTGTAACCGTTGTTGGTCAGAATGATATCAACGAGATTCTTGCCGATGTCGTGGACGTCGCCTTTGACCGTCGCCAGCACCATCGTGCCTTTGTTGGTCGAATCCGCCTTTTCCATGAACGGCTCAAGGAACTTCACCGCCGCCTTCATCGCTTCTGCGGATTGCAGAACAAACGGAAGCTGCATCTGTCCCGAACCAAAAAGATCTCCAACGACCTTCATTCCGTCGAGCAGCAGATTGTTGATGATATCGAGCGGCGGATATGTTTCCAGCGCCACTTTTAGCGAGTCTTCAAGCCCGATCTTTTCGCCGTCGATGATGTGGTGTTTCAGCCTTTCTTCGATCGGAAGGTTCGTGATGTCCGGCTTGATCGACTGGGCCGTCTTGCCTTCGAACAGCGTCGTAAACTCGGTCAGCGGGTCATACGTGCAGACCTCGCCATCAAACTTTCGGCGGTCGAATATCAGATCGCGTGCGGTGTCGATCTCAAGCTCGCTGAACCGCATCAGCGGCAAGATCTTCGACGCATTAACGATCGCCGAATTCATTCCGGCTTCGACGCAATCGTGGAGAAAGACCGAATTCAACACGACACGGGCCGCCGGCGACAGGCCAAACGAGATATTCGAAACGCCGAGAATGATGTTCGCATCAGGCATTTCCGCGTGGATCTGTCGGATGGCCTCAATGGTCTGCTCGGCGTTTCGGCGGTCTTCTTCGATGCCGGTAGATATCGGAAGGGCAAGCGGGTCAAAGAAAATATCGTGGCCCGGAATTCCGTATTCCACCACCTGTTTGTACGCTCGCCGGGCGATCTTAAGTTTATCGACCGCAGTGCGGGCCATGCCGTCTTCGTCGATCAGACCGATCACGACCGCGGCTCCGTATTCTTTCGCGAGATCGAGCACTTTCAGGAAACGCTCTTCGCCATCCTCATAATTTGTAGAGTTCAAGATGCACTTGCCGCCGGCGTGCTCGAGGCCAGCTTCCATCTTTTCCCACTCGGTCGAATCGAGCATTATCGGGATCTTGACGCTGGTGACAAGCCGAGCGACAAGCTCGTGCATATCGGCGACGCCGTCGCGGCCGACGAAATCGACGTTGACGTCCAGAATGTGTGCACCTTCTTTCTCCTGCGATTTCGCGAGATTTACGAGGCCGTCCCAATCTTCGGCGTCGAGCAGATCGCGCATCTTCTTCGATCCGGATGCGTTTACCCGTTCGCCGACGATCAGGAACGAAGCGTCCTGGGTATAAGGCTGCTGAAAATAGATGGAGGAAGCCGAAGGAACGAGGCTGGCGTTCCGCTCCTTTGGCGAAAGGCCGGCAACGCGTTCGATAACAAGCTTCAGATGCTCGGGCGAAGTTCCGCAGCAGCCGCCGACGATGTTTGCCCCAAGATCTTTCGCGAAATGCTCGACCTGAGCCGCAAAGCTTTCGGGCGTTTCGTCGTAATGCTGCTTGCCGTCTTTTACCTCGGGCAAGCCGGCGTTCGGCAATACCGAAACCGGTATCGGCGAGTTTTCGCACAGATACATCAGGCTGTCAGCCATCTGCTTCGGGCCGGTGCCGCAGTTCATGCCGATGACGTCGATCGGGAACGGTTCGAGCGCGGTCAATGCTGCTCCGATCTCGGTTCCGTTGAGCATTGTGCCGAATGTTTCGATCGTCACCTGAGCGATAACGGGAATCCGGACCTTTCGCTCGGCAAAAAAGTCGAAGATCGCCGACAACGATGCCTTTGTCTGCAGAAGGTCCTGACACGTTTCGACGATAAATATGTCCGAACCACCATCATAAAGCCCGCGGATCTGCTCGACATACGCTTTCTTCAATTCCCGATAGGTGATGTGGCCTAGGGTCGGCAGCTTCGTTCCCGGCCCGATCGAACCGGCGACGAAACGCGGCTTATCCGGCGTCGAATAATCATTCGCCAGCCGCTTAGCAAGCTCGGCCGCTTTCTTGTTGACGTCATACGTCTTTTCAACGATGCCGAACTCGGCGAGCACGACCTCGCTGCCGCCAAAGCTGTTCGTTTCGATAACGTCGCAGCCGATATCGAGAAAGCTCGTGTGAACCGTCTCGATAGCGTCCGGTCGCGTGTACAGCAGATTCTCAGAGCAATTTTCAAACTCCGGCCCGCCCCAATCGTCGATCGTCAGATCCAACGACTGCAGATTGCTCCCCATCGCACCGTCAAAGACGATGACCTTTTCTTTCAACAGATCTAAAAACTGACTCATAAAAATTAAAGAAGCCTCGCGTAACAGCACGAGACTTCTAAGAAAAACTTGTTTGTCCGATCGGCTGTTTAGCGGGTTATTTTACGTGGCCGCAAGTCGCAATAACTCACCACAAATTCAAAGTATAAGGTTAATCCTCTGTTACAAATAAGTCAATCAACTTCGTGGCGATCAAATTCAACGTTTTCCTCGTTGCGCGAACAAGTAATCAGGCAAAGACCTCAAATCAGCACTAGCAGCCGCAAACTCCCGTGGCTTTAACGATCTTCGATTCCTCGCCTTTGGTAACGGTGATCGTGATGTCGTATTTAGCTACTTCGCATGCTTCGTCGTCCGGCGGGCATACCCAAGTGGTTAGATATTCGACCCTGACCGTCAAGCCTTTTGCCGAATACTCTTCGTAATATCGGCGACCGACCTTATAGTCGTCATCATCGTTCTCCGTAGACTTTACACGGGTGAGCTTGGTGTCCTTTCCGTTGATGTTCATCCATGCGTCGTTGCCGAAATCAGAGAGAAACAAGAATTTCTGAGAGTCCGGATTCTTAGCTTCTCTTTCTGTTTGAACACTGCAACTGCAGCCCTCGACGACGCTCGGATCCTTCAGTTCGCCGACCTCGATCTGTGCGAAGACAGTTCCCGCTCCAAGGAGAATAACTAGGACGAGGACCTTTGATGTGAAATTTAGCATTCCGTTAGCCAGCAATGGGCTTGTTATTTAGAACTGCCTATATGTTATTTTTTCGTCAAATAACCGAAGGCCATTGAGGCGATGTCGTCCATTGAGCTGCCGTCGCCGTCACGGTCGAGCATTGACGAAGCCATGTCCATCATCGGATTTCCGGTCGAAGCCGGTGCTGCCTGCGACTGGCCGCCGCCGAGCAATCCGCCGAGAAGTCCGCCGAGGCCATCGGCTCCTACATTTTGCTGCTGCTTTTGTTTGCCGAGATA
>JBBQTV010000251.1:0-4645 GCA_038212935.1 Pyrinomonadales bacterium
GCCGCCCTTGCTGGAAAAATAGAATCTCATCCATTCGATACACAGGCGGGACGAAATAAGCTGGAACTCTGGCTGTCGGATAAGGACGAAGATAATTTTAGCTATGCACAGAGCGCCACGGCCGCACTACCTTTCCTTGAAACAACTGCTCGAGAACAACTCTTGAAGATAGCGGCACTACATCCCGATTCGACAGTGCGAATGGAATCTGCTTGGGCCCAAGCGAAGACAGGTGACGAAAACGGACTTGATCGCCTCGCTGAATTTTGCCTCATCCCTGTACATAGTTCAGCCGCTCGGGACTATCTCGAGGAACTTGGACATGCCGAACGAATTCCGAGCAGAGCACGCGAGACGAACTTTCAGGCTCTGGCGGAGATGGCCAAATGGCTTGCCTTTCCGACCGAGTTTGGCAGGCCCCCCGATGAGATCCAAATGTTCGATACTCGTGAAATATTCTGGCCGCCGACAAACGATCGGCCCCGGGTTTTCTTGATCCGGTATACGTATTTTTCCGAAGACGACGGCGAGTCCGACCAAGGCATCGGAATGGTCGGTTCAGATACTTTTGCTATGTTTGGCGAAACCTCCCTGGAAATGTCCGCCGAAGATATTTACGGAGTGCACTGCTGTTGGGAACTGGAGATGAATCGCGATCCGCGAACTCCCCCACATCGAACCGCAGAAGCCGGACGTGCAATACTTGCTAAAACAAACGACGGCTTTGCGTGAGAACAAGAGATCAGGAGGTCTGGTGTCGGTTGGCCATGCGTTTTTTGCGGTTGCTTACGTCGTGGGTTTTTCTTAGGTTGAAACGTAGGATGCCTTGGTCGTCGAGGTGCGGTTCGTCGAAGCGTTCGGTTCGGTCGATGACGATTCCGAAGTGGCGGCAGAACGGGGCCGCATGGACGACGTAATTCAGGCCGCCCCCTTTTGGCTTTAACGGAAACGCCATGCTGTCGGTTGGCGAGGCCGGGACCAGCCCGATCATACTTTCCCGCTTTTCAAACAAAAGCTTGACCGCCTCGGGTTCACCGAGCCGTTTGCGCGCGTATTTGTTGAGCGTGAGTATGTGTTTGTTGTTGATGGTCACGGCGAAGACGGTATTCTCCGGCCGAGTCGGCCCGCCGCTATATGTTTCCCAATGAAGTGCCATAGTTTTTGTCGGCAGTGCATCTGTCACACACCGTTGCATAAATGATACACCCATTTGCTCGCGTGTCAACCACTTTTCTATATCACCGATCGCTACCTGCGGCATCTATGTCGCGAACGAAATTGTGAGAAGACAAAAAGTGAACGAGGCCGCGGGATGCATCAACGGAATTTCGGTGGATCAACGGAGATGTGACACCATGCCCCAAAATTGCACAACAAATGCCCTAAACTGCGTCACACAGCGACGAGAATCAACGACAGAGGCAGAAAAATGCACGACAGTGTGGGTAAAGAACGGAGTCTGTGTTTCGTATCGGAAGTTCAGGAAGCGATCGCGTTCTGTTCGTTGTTTTGGAGAAACCATTCGACGAACTTCGGAATGCCGTCTTCTATTTTGGTCTGCGGGTCGTAGCGGAGAAGGCTGGCGGCTTTTGATATGTCGGCATACGTGATCGGCACGTCGCCGGGCTGCAGCGGCTGTCGGTCGATGACCGCCTTTTTGCCCAGGCTTTCCTCAAGCAGTTCGATAAGGCGGCGAAGCTCTGTCGTTTCAGATTCACCGAGGTTAAAGACCTCATGCATGGAGCCTTTGTAGTCGATCGCCGCACGTACGCCCTGAACGATGTCGTTAATATAAGTGTAATCCCGCCGAGTAGAACCGTCACCAAACATCGGTATCGGCTTGCCGTCGGAGATCAGTTGCGAGAATTTATGGATCGCCAGGTCTGGCCGCTGGCGCGCGCCATAGACCGTAAAGAACCGAAGGCAAACCGTGCGAATGTCGTAAAGGTGAGAAAACGTGTGACACATCAGCTCACCGGCCGCCTTGGTCGCCGCATATGGCGAGATCGGATTTTGGATGCGATGTTTCTCGGAAAACGGCACATTCGAATTCTCGCCGTAAACACTTGAAGATGAACCGAATACGAACTGCCGAACGCCGTGTTTGCGGGCTAGCTCAAGCAGGTTCAGCGTTCCCATGACGTTGGTCGTGTAATAAAGGTGCGGCTCAGACAGCGACGGACGAACACCGGCCCGGGCAGCCAGATGGACGATCACGTCAAACGCCGTGCTCTCGAAGACCCCCGCCAACGCAGCCTGGTCGCGGATGTCGCATTCGACAAAAGCAAGATCGTCGCTCGGCCCGATCGCCGCAAGGTTCGATCGCTTTATCGCCGGCGAATAAAAATCGTTCAGATCGTCAACGATCGTTACTTTCCATACGCCTTCACCAAGCAAAAGCTCAGCCAGGTGCGAACCGATAAACCCGGCACCGCCCGTAATTAAGATGTTTTTCTTCACAGGATCTGTATTGCGGGATCAGAGACATTGAAGCCGCTGCCAACTAATTTACCATAGAGTAGTAATGCCAAACACTTGGACAAGTCGGGTTTCAGAGGCGTTAGTTCAGGTAGCGGCCTTTGGCGTGATAGCGGTGGAGTATTTCTTCGAGAAAGCCTTCGTATGAGAATGTCGCGACGTCGTAGTCCGGCTTTAGCTTGTACATTAGCGGAAGGGCGACGCGCCATGCCATCCAGAGGCGTTGCCGTTCCGTCAGGTCCCATCGGCGGCGGAGAAGGCTTTCGACGACCTCTATCTCTGGTTCCGTCAGCAGGTTGACATCGGCCTTGAAATCGGTCGTCGGTTGAACGCGTCGGAAGGCAGCGTCGGCTATTCGGTTTGAAAACGTCTCCTTGAATGTCGGAGCATCGTCGGTCCTTTCGCGGATAACGACGGTTCCGGCGAACATATCGCCAACCCGCTGATCCCGTGAATTCATAAAGACAGCTATCAGCCCGACGGAATAGATCGGGATCACGAAACCAGGGATGGCATCGAAGACCCGCAACAGGTTTCTCGCAACGGCTTCCCAGAGTGTTATCGGCCGGCCGTCCTCGCGAATTACCCGCAATTTCAATATACGCTTGCCGGGCGTCTGGCCATTCCAAAGCCATTCAAAGAAGATAAAGTAGGCCGCGAATAGGACGAAGATCGCGAGGATCATCAGCGCGATAATCCATTTGGGCGCGGTCGAGAATACGTTTTCGCCCGTTGCATCAGGCCCAAATACGGTCAACCCGGAGGCTGAGAGCGAGATCCAGACGACCGCGATTATTGCAGTGTATTGGATGGCGTGATCGATCGCAGCCGCCAAAAATCGGTTCCCGATCGACGCCAGCGAAAACGCCAGCGGAACGCGCTCCGGCGTTTCGATGATCAGGGTCTCTTCGGTTTCGATTATTTGCCGGGACATTCGGTGAATCCGTCATTGACCATTATTTGCGTAGTCGCCGCGATTTGCAAAGTGCCTTTTTTGCTTGTCATTTCGATTTAACAATCTCTATACTTAAATTTGCGTCGCAGGGAACGCGAGGACATACAAGTGCAACCAAAAATTCACCGCGGAAAACTAAATGCTGAAGGCTTTCGCTATGCGATAGTCGTAAGCCGATGGAATGATTTCCTGACCTCCAAACTCGTCGACGGAGCACTGGATGCGCTGGAGAGTCACGGTGCCGCCGAAGACGCAGTCGAGATATTTAAGGTGCCCGGTTCATTCGAACTTCCGCTGACGTCGCTTAAGGTCGCGGAATCGGGCAATTTTGACGCGGTTATCGCGATCGGCGTCGTCATCCGCGGGGAAACGCCGCATTTTGACTACGTTGCGGGCGCGGCTGCGAAGGGAATTAATCAGGTAGGAATGAAGACCGGAGTTCCGGTGATGTTTGGCGTCGTAACGACCGATACGCTAGAACAAGCGATCAACCGGTCAGGCGTTAAGGCCGGGAACAAGGGTTACGAGGCCGCGATCTCTGCGATCGAGATCACGAACCTTTATAGCCAGATAGAAAAAGAACGAGCAAAGGGTAACGATAAGGTTTTACAGCATGTCGTTTGAAAAAGCAGGCAAGGGTTCGGGGACCCGACGAAAAGCGCGCGAATGTGCATTGCAGATGCTGTTCGCGGCAGACGTGGTCAAGATCCCAGAGGATTTTTCGGTAGAGAACTACTGGAACGAACTCGGCGATGAGGATTTCGACGAAAAATCTCGTAATTTTGCCAATAGTCTCGTCCTCGGCACTCTGAAAAACCTGCATACGATCGACGATCGGATCCGCACGCGTGCCGAACACTGGCGCATCGAACGCATGGCCATCGTTGACCGCAACGTGTTAAGGATCGCGGTCTATGAATTTCTTTTTGACGATACGCCTCATACAGTAGTTATAAACGAAGCTTTGGAGATCGCAAGACGTTTCTCTACCTTCGAAGCGACACAGTTTATCAACGGTATCCTGGATGCGATAAAGATCGACCTAAAGAAACAAGAGACTGCTGACACGACGGTCACAGCAGAAGACGAAGAGGTCTCGAAGGCGTCGACGAGCTGAGATATCCGGATGGTCGGCACTTTTCAATCTTTGACCTCTTGTCACGTCCGTCCGGCGAACTGGCTGCCAACAAGAATTTCACTGATCCTTGCCTT
>JBBQTV010000252.1:0-4637 GCA_038212935.1 Pyrinomonadales bacterium
ATTCACTTCCTTGATGATCGATCTTGCCGAATCGTAAAGAAAGAGGCCCACCAAAACCGCCCAAAATCCGGTAAAGAAGTCCTGCCGAAAGATGGCGATTATCAGGCCGAAGACTACCATCACCGCCGCGATGGCCTGGCCGCAGCGTCCCGTCAAGATCGTCGCCTCGTTCAGATCCTTTCCGGATCGCCATAGATATGCCCGCAGCACCCTTCCGCCATCGAGCGGATAGCCCGGGAACATATTGAAAACGGCGATCAGGAGATTACCGATCGCCAGCGTGTACATCAGCGCCGCCAAGATGTCGAGGCCGCCCGAGCTTGCCGCGACCGCCGCAGCTACGAAAAGCAGCGAGAGCAGAAAGCTGGCTCCGGGCCCGGCGATCGCAATGCGAAATTCGGCTCGCGGGGTTTCGGGCTCGTGCCGAAAACGCGTCAGTCCGCCGAACGGGTGCAGAACGATCTCAACGACTCGCAGACCCTCCATCCGTGCGACAGCCGCGTGGGCGAACTCATGAAGAAAGATAGAGACGAAGAAGATCAACGTCGTTGCCAGGCCGAGCACGAGGCTGACTGCGGCATTTTCAAACCCCACTCCGCCTGCGATTACCACCGTCATCAGTGCGATAACCGCTATCCAACGGTAATCCGCACGGACGGGGATATCCGAGACATGAAATAAAACGAACTGCCGTTTGAAAGCTTCCAGAACCTTCATTGATATCTATGATGCAGCAAGTCTAGCAAAGTCCTATCGTTTTTCAGAAAAAGACCGCCTATTTCCGATCGCAACTCGCTGAGCCGCAGTGTGCGACAGCTTTACCTGTGTGTCCCTTATCTTGTATCTTAAAATGAAGAGAGTTTGCATATGAGCCTAACATCACAAAATGTACAGCCGCTGGCGGTTGATGTTCTTTGTAGCGACGACGCGTTGCGGGTTGCGCTTGCTGATGGACGTGCGATCTCGGTACCGCTTGATTGGTTTCCCCGGCTGGAAGCGGCTTCGACAAAGGAACGAAAAGGCTGGCAACTGATCGGTGGCGGCCTCGGCATTCGATGGGAAGCCATCGATGAAGACATCTCGGTAGAGAACCTCCTGCGGCTCCGTTAGAAAACCCTCGGGCCCTATCTTCTCCAGACACCATAAATGTTAGTATCACTCAAGAAACACGCTTGAGATCGGTTCACCGCGCATTCTATTCATGGAAATAATTGTTGGCACAGCAGGTCACATCGACCACGGCAAAACAGCTTTGGTGCGTGCATTGACGGGAACAGATGCTGATCGGCTACCGGAAGAAAAACAGCGCGGAATAACCATTGATATCGGTTTTGCGGAATTGGAAATCGGCGACGTTCATTTCGGCTTTGTCGATGTGCCGGGACATGAGCGGTTTGTCAAAAACATGCTCGCCGGCGCCAGTGGGATCGATGTTGTAATGCTAGTAATTGCGGCAGACGAAGGCGTGATGCCGCAGACCCGTGAACACTTCGAGATATGCCGGCTGCTTGGCCTGACTCATGGAATCATAGTATTGACCAAGCGCGACATGGTGGATGACGAGATGCTCGAACTCGCTCGGCTCGATGCTGCCGAGCTTGTTGCGGGTTCGTTTCTTGAAGACGCCGCTGTCGTGGCGGTCAGTTCGAAAACGGGCTTGGGAATGGATGAACTCACCACTACGCTAGCTGAGCTAGCAGCCAGTAAAGGCGAACGACCGGACGACGCTCGCGCGGCGTTTCTGCCGATCGACCGGAGTTTTACGGTAAAGGGTTTTGGTGCCGTTGTGACCGGAACCTTGGCGCACGGCGAGATCGCCGAAGGCACCGAACTGGAGCTTCTGCCGGGCCAGCGACGAGTGCGCGTGCGCGGTCTTCATACACACGGGCGTTCCGTAAAGGCAGCCCGCGCAGGCCAGCGAACCGCAATCAACCTCGCGGGGATCGATCACAGCGAACTGTCGCGCGGCATGGCCGTAGGTGAACCCGGCGTAATGAGTCCGACGCAGATCTTCGATGCCGAAGTCGAGTTGCTCGGTGATGCACCGCGGCCAATGCGTTCCCGCCAGCGTGTTCGCATCCACATCGGAACGGCAGAGATTCTGGCCCGCGTTTTTGTGATGAACTCGGCGGGCGAGATCTCGGCAGGTGACGTCGGTCCCGTCCAGTTCCGGCTCGAATCGCCGGTAGCGTGTGCGATGGCAGACCGGTTTATCATTCGCAGCTATTCGCCGCAGCGAACCATCGGCGGCGGGAAGGTCTTTCTTCCTCTTGCAGATAAACATAAGCGGCGAGATATTCCGGCAGCCGTAGCCTTGATCGATGAACTAAAGGTGGCCGGGCATGACCGGGCGACGATCGCGTCGATCTTTATAGACGCAGGTGGCGAAAACGGGATCAGCATTTTCGAACTCCGTGCGCAAACAGGGTGGAAGAAGGAGGCTACCGAAAAAGCTCTTGCCGAATGCGTTGCCGCCGGCGGAGCGATAAACGGAGGCGGGAGATTCGTTGCAGTTTCGCAATTTGATGCGATGAAGGCTCGCGTACTCGACCGGATCAATCGCTTTCACAGCGCAGATCCGCTTGCCAGAGGCATTTCGCGTGAAACGCTTCGGGAGCAAGGATTCCGATACGTTCCGCCCGAAGTGTTTGATTCGCTTCTTGCCTTGCTAATTTCAGAAGGAAAGCTTGCCGGAGATAAAGATCTCGTACGGTTTGCGGACCACCAAACCGAAATGTCAGCCGAAGAGAAAGCCGTTTCCGGATCGATCTCGGCAACTCTTCGCGACGCTAAGCTCGAACCGCCAAAGCTCGCTGACGTGGTTGCAGAAGCGATAAAAAGCACGACGGTTTCGCCTCCATCCGCGCAGAAGCTCGTCCGTCTATTGATCGGATCCGGAGCGATGATCAAGGTGACGGACGAATATTGTTTTGACGCAGAAGCGCTCAACGAATTGAAAGCTGATTTGCGAAGCTATGCCGATGCGTCGACGGACAGGACCATCGATGTAACCCGCTTTAAGGAGATCGCGGGAGTTTCGCGAAAGTATGCTATACCATTGTTGGAATATTTTGACCGCGAACGCGTGACCGTAAGGGCCGGCGACAAACGGGTGATAATGAAATGATGAAATTCCTCAAGGCAGAATGGCGTGACCTCATAATGGCAAACTATGAGGTCGATCCAGCTTTGCTTGAGCCGCTCGTTCCGATGGGAACCGATCTCGACCTCCACGAGGGCAAGTGTTTCGTCAGCCTGGTCGGTTTTATGTTCCTTGACACACGCGTACTCGATTTTCTCGTTCCGTTTCATGTCAATTTCGAAGAGGTCAATCTGCGGTTTTACGTTCGGCGTGAAACGGATGACGAAGTTCGCCGAGGTGTCGTTTTTGTAAAAGAGATCGTCCCGCGGGCGGCAATAGCGATGATCGCGCGAAGGCTATACGGCGAGCCGTACGAACGATGGAAGATGTCGCACTTTCGCGACGCACTTCACGTCAGATACTCATGGGAAAAGGGCGAATGCAAAAACGCGGTCAGCGTCGAAAGCGGCAAAAACCTTGGCGTTCCCGGTGAAGGCTCACACGAAGAATTCATCATCGAACACTACTGGGGCTACACCAAACGCGGCGAAAAGCGGACTGACGAATATAAGGTGGAACATCCTAAATGGGAACTATTCGAAGCAGAGAATGCCAGGATCGATGTGGATTTTGGCTGCACGTACGGCGAAAAGTTCGCTCATTTTAACGCTGAAAAGCCATATTCGGTTGTGCTCGCAAAAGGCTCGGAGATCGCGGTGTTTAAAGGAGCAAAGATAACCGAATAGCACACCCTATGCACGAGAACAAGATCGCGCGGCACATCGTCAATGCGGCCTTCAATATTCACAAAACGATCGGACCAGGGTTGCTCGAATCTGTTTACGAACGCGTAATGCTGTACGAGCTTGAAAAATTAGATTTTGAAATAAAACATCAATTGGCTGTTCCGTTTGTCTATGAAGACATTAGAATGCCGATCGGGTTTCGTGCTGAAGTGGTGGTGAACAATAAAGTTGTCATCGAAGTAAAATCTGTCGAAGTTTTGGCACCCGTGCACGCGAAACAACTCCGCACTTATCTGATAGCGATGGATCTGCGACTTGGGATATTGCTGCACTTCAATACCGAACTGATCAAATATGGTATAAAGCGGTTAGTGAATGGATTGGAAGAATCCCGACGGCAGGACGCTTGCTTTCAAATTTCGGGGCCTTCAGTGTTTTGACTTTCCCCGCAATGGCGCAAAGGTTTCCGCAAAGACGCAAAGTAGGACTCGAGACAAAACGTGTCATCCGCGAAAGAGCGTTAGAGACTGGAGCTGAGCCGAAACTGTTTTGTTCCTACTTTGCGGTTGCTTTGCATCTTCGCGGCTTGGCGGGAATCTTCCCTCAGAAGTTAGGCACAAACCACCCCGAAATGCGCTGTATCTCTAATCTATGATCATCGGAATTGTAGCAATCGCAAAGAATAACGCTATTGGCAAAGACGGGAAGCTGCCGTGGCACTATCCTGCCGACCTTAAATTCTTTAAGGAGACTACTACAGGCAGCGCGGTTGTGATGGGGATGAACACTTGGCGTTCGATCGGGCGGCC
>JBBQTV010000253.1:0-4633 GCA_038212935.1 Pyrinomonadales bacterium
TTCGTCGAGTTCGCCGCCGCGATGCGGATGCCCGGCACCGAATCGCTGCCTCGCTTTCCCGAAGCCGCCGCGAAGCTCGCCAAACAGATCGCCGCCAAGCCGCAAAAGGCAGCGGCCGAAAACTTTCCTGCATGGCTTGCATGGACGGTCCATCAAAAGACGATCGAAAAGCTAAAGACCGAGCCCGTTGAGGATCTCCGTATCGATTTTGAAGACGGCTACGGCTTTCGGCCGGATGAGGAAGAAGACGGCGACTCCGAGCGTGCGGCCATCGAGCTCGCTCGTTCCGTCGCGACCGGTAAAGCAACGCCATTCATTGGTTTTCGGCCAAAGTCCTTCGCTCCCGAAACCTACGCTCGCGCGGTACGAACACTTGAGATCTTTCTGGAGAGATTCGCTGCGGACATCGGTGACGCCTTTCCCGCGGATTTCGCCGTCACTCTGCCAAAGATCACGGATCGAAAACAGGTAAAAGATCTCTGCGACCGTTTAACCAAGATCGAGAAGAAAGCCGGTATTGCCAGAGGCACGATCGGCGTTGAGATAATGATCGAAACGCCAGAGGCTCTCATTGATAAAAAGGGTCAGTTCGCCGTCCGCGGCATTGCGGAAGCCGGTAAAGGACGCGTTACCTCAGCACATTTCGGAGCGTATGATCACACTTCATTGCTCGGCATCTCTGCCGGACACCAGCATCTGCGTCACGAAGCGTGCAATTTTGCGCGTCAGATAATGCTCACGACGCTTTCGCCGCTCGGCATCAGGCTTTCCGATTCGGTCACGACAAATCTGCCGGTTCCGCTTCACCGCGGCAAAGCATCTACAGCACAGGAGAACGAGAACCGTCGGTCAGTCCACGCCGGATGGGCCGAGCATTTCAGCAATGTGACAAACTCCATGGCGAATGGCTTTTATCAAAGCTGGGATCTGCACCCTAATCAACTCGTCGCCCGATATGCCGCCGTCTATGCCTTCTTCATCGGCTCGCGGCCACAGAACGAAGCGCGGCTAAAAGGCTTCATCGACAAAGCGACGAAAGCAAATCTGATCGGGAGTACGTTCGACGATGCCGCGTCAGCGCAGGGTATCTTTAATTTTTTCAGAATAGGGATCGATTGCGGCGCCTTTGAGGCGGCAGAAGTTGCCGCTTCGGTCGGCGTCACTGCGGATGAGATGCGATCATCGGCGTTTCAGCAAATAGTTTCGGCCCGATCGGAAAGCTAAGCCTGCGGCACACCGGACATGACCTCTTCCAGCTTCATCTCAAGGTCGAGTTTGTCATCCGTAACATGGGTCGTCTTTTCTTCTTCGATGGATCTTGGCGGTTTGCAGAACGGATCGGTATGATCCGGCAGCCCTTCGCGTCGCATGCGTTCCGAGATTATTTTCGAGATGAATTCCTGTTCAAACTGGGTAATATCTACAAACCTTACGCCGATCCCTGTGTCCTCAAATCGATAGATCGCTTTGCACTTCAGCGGCAGACGATTCCCGTTCGGCAGATCGATCTCCAGGCGAAACTCGTCGCCCGGATAGATGTTCTCTTCCCAGTCCGTGAAACAACCGCCAATGCTGATCTGCTGAAGCAGCGTAATACGGCGTTCGCCGTACTTCGAAACAAGCATTGCCGGGATATCCAGCGAAAATCTGGTATGTTTTCGTTCGTTAATTGACATCGGTGAAGGCAGGAGAGGCCAGAAGATGACCGGTTGCCGGCCACTTACTATTGTATCGGTTAGCCTCGTGCGTATGCAACAAAAACTTTTTGCCGCACAGAAACGCAGAAGAGCGGCACTCGGCCGCCCTTCCTTTCGCATTTTACTTACGTCCTAGCTGCCTGCGGCTTCGGTCTTAGCGCAATGCTTGTCGAATGCCGCTGCCAGAGCTTCTGCGATGACTGCCGGCGGACGGCCTTCCAGGTCGCGTCGTTCGAACATTTCGACGAGCTCGCCGTTCTTGATAAATCCGATCGACGGCGACGACGGCGCGTATCCCGTAAAGTGTCCGCGTGCCGTGTCGGTGGCGTCAATGTCTGCTCCTGCGAATACGGTGATCGCCTTGTCCGGCTTAGCCTGCGAATTTTGCAATGCCATAGCGATGCCTGGGCGAACACCGCCGGCCGCGCAGCCGCATACCGAATTCACGACGACCATCACGGTCCCGTTCGTTTTCGTGATCGCTTCGTTGACCGCTTCCGATGTTTTTGTTTCCTCAATTCCTAGCTGAGCCAGTTCGGCCCGCATTCCGTGGATCATTATTTCTGGGTATGGCATTTGTGTTTCCTCTATTAATTTGCTTAAAAGTCGAATCCTGACCTTTTGGTAAAGTATCGTATACCACGCCCTCACAGTCAAGCATTCAAAACATCGGACGAAGCATTGCCGATGCTCCGCATATCTCCTAATATTGAGTTTGTTTCCGGACATTTGGCTCTGATTTCCCAACAATGGCAATTGAGATTGAAAAGAAATACCGGCTCGACAAACGTTTATTGGTCGAAATGGCGGCAATATTGCTCGACGCTGGAGGTGCCTTCGTCAATGAGCGGTTTGAGGTCAACTATCTCCACCGCACGGGCCCGGAAGATTCGGGCACTGCCGTATTAAGACTCCGCAACATCGGCGAGACGACATTTCTGACCTATAAGGAACGGGTAAAGAATGACTCGGAATTCAAGACCAAGATCGAGCACGAGACACTGATCTCAGACGCGGCCGAGATGGAATGCATCATCGCCAAACTGGGCTACAAGCTTTCGGTGATCTACGAAAAGCATCGCAAGACATATCACCTTGGCAATTGCGAGGTCGTTCTTGATGACCTTCCGTTCGGTCAATATATGGAGATCGAGGGCGAGCCGGCCGACATCTTGAAGGTTGAAAAATTGCTGGGTGCGGAAACCCTCGAATCGGAGACCCGTGGCTATTCACGTCTTACTACGAAGCATGGCAGGCAGCGAGACGGTGTCTTTGAGGCTCGCTTCGAACGCTCAACCACGGCCTAAAACGAAAGATCTTCGCCGACGAAGGACATCTGCGAATCAAATGGAGTCGAGTTACCGGGCGTCACCCGCCTATAGGTTCCATCCGGCTTCAAGATTCTTGCGTTGACGTTGTCTTTCAAATACGCTGTCAAAAAGGAATCCCGTAGATAATCGCGTATTTCCGGATTTACGATCGGCACCAACACCTCAACGCGGCGGTCCAGATTGCGCTGCATCCAATCAGCACTGCCGATATAGATCTCGTCTTCACCCGCATTCGCAAAATAAAAGACCCTGCTGTGTTCCAGAAATCGCCCAATGATCGAACGGACGCGAATGTTTTCGGAAAGCCCTTTGACACCCGGCCTAAGCGAACAGATGCCGCGGACGATCAGATCGATCTCGACGCCGACTTTTGACGCCTCATACATTTCCTCGATCAGTTCGTCGTCCGTCAAGCTGTTGATCTTCACGATGACCCGGGCAGCCTTGCCGGCCAGCTTGTTCGTCCGTTCACGGCGGATCAGCTCGACCATCCGTTCGCGAAGGTTAAGGGGAGCGACCAGCATCCGATGATAATCGTCCTGCTGCGAATAACCTGTCAGAAAATTGAATAAGCTTGTAGCATCCGAACCGATCTCCTCATCCGCCGTCAGAATTCCAACATCCGTGTAAAGGCGAGATGTAAACGGGTTGTAGTTTCCCGTGGCGACATGCACGTATCGGGCAAGCTTGTCCTTTTCGCGGCGGACAACAAGCAGCACCTTCGAATGCGTCTTCAGAGTATGAATACCGTAGACGACATGGACGCCTTCGTTCTCCAGGCGGCGCGCCCATTCGATATTATTCTCCTCGTCAAACCGCGCCTTCAGCTCAACGACAGCTGTCACCTGCTTGCCCAATTGGCTGGCCCGTATGAGCGACCGAACGATCGGCGAATCTTTCCCCGTGCGGTAAAGGCAGATCTTAATGGCCTGAACGTCCGGGTCCTCGGCGGCCGCGGCAATAAAATCCGTAACTGCACCGAAAGACGTGAAAGGATGATGGACCAAGATGTCCTGCTTTTTTAGAACGTCGAATACGTTCTTCTTGTCGTGTAGAACTGCCGGATGCACCGGATGGATGGGGCGTTCCTTAAGCAGCGGCCGGTCAAGGGAGTAAAGCTGCATCAGGTCCGAGACATCAAGGAAACCTTCGATCCGGTATACATCCGCTTCGGTCAATCCGATGCCGTCGGTCAAAAGCTTGACCATCTTGTCCGGCATGTCGGACGCGACTTCCAGCCGGACCGGAAACCGGAATCGCCGCCGCTGAAGCTCGCGTTCCAGAGTTCGCATCAGGTCACCAGCCTCGTCCTCGCGAAGCTCGATGTCGGCATCGCGCGTAACGCGAAAGAGAAATCCCTCGCCTGCCTTCATCTGCGGAAAAAGCTCCTGGGCATTCGCCGAGATCACTTCCTCCAAAAGCGTAAAGCGTCCTCGCTTTTCATTGATAGGGATCAGCCGCGGGACAGTTGGCGGCAGCTTTATTCGGGCAAAACGCTTTTGCCTAAACAGATGCCGCAGGCTCTTTTGCGTATATTGCCTATTTGGTTCGATGAACAGTCCGATGTTCAGGCTAAGGTTCGAAATATATGGGAACGGATGGCTC
>JBBQTV010000254.1:0-4576 GCA_038212935.1 Pyrinomonadales bacterium
GCGAACGTTTGTGCGATGCCTTATAATCTCTGACGTCGACCGGACCTTGATTTTGCTCATAATATCACAACCGACGCGTCCTGCGTTCACGGCATTCTTACAAACAATCACTCGACGCGGATCTTAGCCTTACCTTCATCGCACAAAAGGGACTCCCAAATTGATGGTCAGCTACTGCGGACGATCTTTGATCTTCGCCGCTGATCCAGCAACTCTTGCCATTGAGGCCTATGTAATATAAATTCATTGTTTACCAACAACCAATTGTGTTTCGGTCCGGTTAACGGACGCTGCACCCTGCTGTCCTCTCGGCCCGAACCCGCGGAACTTGGCGTTCGAATTCTATTAAAAAGGAGATCTTGCCGAAGATGAAAGCATTTACCACTGAGAACATCAGGAATCTGGCTGTCATTGGACACGGCGACGCGGGTAAAACCCAGCTAGTGTCCTCCCTGCTCTACGTCGCCGGAACAACACCACGCTGGGGAAAGGTCGATGAAGGTACGACCATCACCGATTACGAAGATGACGCTATCGAAAGAAAGGTCTCGCTTAACAACAACTTCACCCACCTCGAATACAACGAATCCAAGATCAACTTAATAGACACGCCCGGATACGCCGCCTTTGTCTCGCATGCACGCCCTGCCTTGCGTGTGGCCGACTGCGCTCTTGTCGTGGTTGACGGCGTCAACGGGATCGAGGTGCAGACCGAAAAAACCTGGTCGTACGCTAACGAATTCATGCTCCCGCGGTTCATGGTCATCAATAAGCTCGATAAAGAGAATGCGGACTTCGGCCATGCACTTGAGACCGCAAATTCTAGCTTTGCACGGTCGATCGTTCCATTTACGCTGCCGATCGGTTCCGAAGAGAATTTCAAAGGCGTCGTCGATGTGGTGCATCAGAAGGCTTACGAATTCGACAGCAACGGCAAGGCGAAAGAGATCCCGATGCCGGAATCCGGCCGCGACGTTTTTGACCGCACCCGCGAACGCCTCATCGAACTCGTCGCCGAATCGGACGACGCCCTGATGGAAAAATACTTCGAGGACGGCACGCTGCCGGAGGAAGACATCTATCCGAACCTCGCAAAGGCTATCGCGAAGAGCAAGCTCTGTCCGGTCTACGCGGTTTCGTCGAGCACGCTTGTCGGCCTTTCGATTTTGCTTGACCACATCGTCGAATTTGCCCCGAACCCTGCGACGCACGAATCTGAGTACGGTTTCGCCGACAACGAAATGAACGGCGA
The DNA here is from genome assembly GCA_038212935.1 of Pyrinomonadales bacterium. Lineage (GTDB taxonomy): Bacteria > Acidobacteriota > Blastocatellia > Pyrinomonadales > Pyrinomonadaceae > OLB17. The sequence continues at coordinate 1,253 of JBBQTV010000254.1, forward strand.
CCGGGTTTCGCGAAAGTATTCTAACGACGAGCCTTTTTCGGCATACGTTTTCCGCACGATCGCCGATCCGTTTGCCGGACGCATTAATGTGATGAAGATCGTCAGCGGAAAGGTCGCATCCGACGCGACGGTATTCAACGCATCACGCGATACGCCCGAACGTCTCGGTGCCCTGCACGTCATCTCCGGCAAAACGCTCGACAAAGTGAACGAAGCTCAGGTCGGCGACATCATTGCGGTCGTTAAGCTAAAAGACACCCAGACCGGCGATACGCTTTGCGATAAGGCGAACCCGATCGTATATCCGAAGGTCGAATATCCTGAGGCAGCCATCGCCTTCGCCATTGAGCCGAAGTCGCGTGCTGACGAGGACAAGATTTCCGTCGCCCTTCACAAGATCCTAGAGGAAGACCCGTCGCTGCATTTCGACCGCGACACGCAGACGAAGGAGTTCATTCTTTCCGGCAGCGGCCAGTTGCACATCGAGACCGTCGTCAAAAAGCTCGCCGATCGCTACCATGTCGAAGTCGCTCTTCATCCGCCGAAAGTCCCGTACAAGGAAACGATCACCGCTCAGGCAGAAGTTCAGGGCCGCCACAAGAAGCAGTCCGGCGGACGCGGGCAGTTCGGCGATTGCAAGGTGATATTCGAGCCGCTCGACCGCGGCAGCGGCTTCGAATGGGTAGATAAGATCTTCGGCGGATCTGTTCCGCAGAATTTCCGCCCAGCGATCGAGAAAGGCATTATCGAGGCCGCCGCGAGCGGCGCCGTCGCGGGTTATCCACTGGTCGATTTTAAGGTGACCTTGATCGACGGCAGCTATCACACCGTCGATTCGGACGAGCATTCGTTCCGGGCGGCGGGCCGCAAGGCGTTTCGGGCGGCAATGGAAAAGGCTCGCCCGACGTTGCTCGAACCGATAATGGACGTCGAGGTCTTCACGCCGCTTGAGGTGTCGGGTGACATTATGGGCGACCTTAACAGCCGCCGCGGACGCGTCTCGGGCATGGATATGCGCGGCAAGCAGCAAGTGATAAAGGCGAAAGTGCCGCTGTCCGAAATGCTCGATTACCAATCGAAGCTCAACTCGGTCACGCAGGCCCGCGGCTCGTACCACATGCAGTTTTCGCATTACGATCCGCTGCCGCACAACCTGGCCCAAAAGGTCATCGACGAAGCCGTAGCCGCCGGCCGCGTCCGAGCCCACGACGACGACGACTAAGGTTGAAGTAAACCACTTTGCAAAAAGGGCCGGTGCTGGAACTATGTCCGCACCTGCCCTTTGTTTGCTGATGTTAATTGGTTAGAACGGCCATCTGATGCCAGTGCTGGGACGGTTGTTGCGATCGTTGCGGCCGTCATTCCGATTGCCGTAGCGGGCGTCGCGGTAGCCGCGATTGTAGCCGTCCTGATAAGCCCTGCGAAGCTGCGGCGTGTTGCCCCAACCGCGGTTGCGGTTCTGGTTTCTGTTGCGATCGCGGCTACGTGCCGCTTTCCGCCCGGCCTTCATTCCTTCGCGGTATCCACGCTGGTACGCAAAGCGAACGCTCTGGTTGCCGTTGCGGTCGCGGCCGTTGTAGCGGTCGTCGTCATCACGGTCGCGTCGGTCGTAGCGATCGTCGTCATCATCATCGCGGTCATAACGTCCGTTGTCACGGCGATCATCATTTCTACGGTCATCGTTTCGACGGTTATCACGGCCGCGGTTCTGTGCGGACGTATCGGTGGCGGTCATCAGCGAAAATCCGAACGCCAATGCTAGACCAAGCGCGAGGCTACCGGTCAATTTTTTCAAGTTAATTAATGTCATATTAATAGATCCTCCGCTGCTGCATCAGCAATGACCGTGCCATCGTGCATTTCGCTGATATTTTTGGATTTTGACTCATTTTTTGCACGCATAGCGTATGTGCGGCGACACCTTTTGCGTAAGCCGTGGTATTATCTAGGCATGAAAACAGCTCGGATGGTCCACCTCGACGGCAAAGTCGAGCAGAAGCAGTTTGTCGGTTCGCCGAAACCACGACTCTTCTCGTATGAAAAAGGCGAAAACGGCAACATCGTCGGAAGAATGTATTTCGAACTTGATCCGGATCAGGATCTAAAATCGAACGTAATAACCTACACCGAAGCCGCCGGTCCGAAGCCTCAGTAGGCCGGGTCGATCACTTAACCCACGCGTCCCAAACCTTTTTCGCGGACTTCGCGATCACTGACTCACGCGTCTTGTCATCCGCCGGGGAATTCCCAACAAAGACAGCGATTATGAATTGACGGCCGTCCGGCATCGTGACGATGCCGACGTCGTTCGTCGCCGCCGTAACACCGTCTACTGTGCCGGAAGTTCCGGTCTTGTGGGCGACGGGCGTTCCCTTTGGCAACGATCCTTTCAAACGGTTTGGGCCGGTTGGGGTTTCGTACATGTACGATAGCAGCAGAAGCTCTTTTTCTTTCGATTCGTTTCCAGGCTCGGCTGTTCCCTTTTGCTTCCAAAGTGAGTCGAGCAATTGTACCGCGGCTTTCGGCGTTGCCCAATTATCGAATTGGCGTTCATTATCATTTGAAAATTCTTTGTGGGTATAGCGGACCTTCATCCCGTCGATGCCGAGCGAAACGATGTGGTTCTGAACGCCTTCTGCACCGCCAGCGACCCGCTGAAGTACATCCGCCGCCGTTCCATCGCTCACGCTTACGGCCAGTTCGATGAGTTCCCGGACCGTGGCCTCGCCGCCGTTCGGATTCTTGTCGCGAAACGGTGAATGCATTCGCGAAGGAACAAGTTCGTCCGTGCCGATCGTGATCTTTTGATCGAGCGTCAATTCACCGGCCTCGACCTTTTTCATCACCGCCATCGAGATCGGCACTTTTACCACGCTCTGCATCGCAAACCGCTCGTCCGCGTTAAGCGAAACGGTTTCGCCCGTTTCAAGAAGGACAGCATGAATTCCAACCTTTCCCTGTGCATCTTCCGCGATCTTCCGCAACTCCGCGGTGAGAATCTCGTTCGGCGTTGCCGTAGGCGACGGTGCACTGGAATTGGTGTTAGCGTTCGTTGTTACAGCGTTGGGCTCTGGTACAGAAGACTTTGCGCAAGATATATAGAAGGCGAGACAAAGCACCAGGATGAGGTTCGTCGAGAATTTCATAGTGTTGGATCGGCCAACCGAACTAAGCTTCCGGCAAAAGAGTTCCAGAGATACCGACGGGCAGTGAGTAAACCGAATCGCCGGTTGATACGATCATGTTACCGGCGCGATCGAAGCAAATGCCGACGATCCCGTTCCCGGAAACAAGGTGCTTTGCGACACCGCTTTCGTATTCGAT
>JBBQTV010000255.1:0-4569 GCA_038212935.1 Pyrinomonadales bacterium
GTCTACATCCATGGTGCTTTCGCTTTCGGATGGATCCTGCTGTTCTTCGCGCAAGCGTGGTTGATCAAGGCGGAAAATTGGCGTCTGCACACCACGTTGGGAATACTAGCAATACCGGTCGGTCTCGGATTCGCGGTCACATTGCCGTTGGTCGGTGGATATCAAGTCGAACGTGAACTTGCCCTCGGTTTTGGCGATACGGCTGTCTCGGCTATCGTCGGTACCGTCACTGCGGCACTACTATTTCTTGGGCTAGTCGGAGCGGGCCTGTGGAACCGGCATCGGCCCGATGTTCATAAACGGCTGATGTTGCTCGCGACCATCTCAATGCTCTGGCCGGCGTGGTTTCGCTTTCGGCATTACTTCCCGGGCGTCCAGCCCCCCGAGATCTGGTTCGCGCTGATCCTCGCGGATTCGCTTATCCTGCTGGCCTGGTGGTGGGACTACCGCGTAAATGGGCGAGTCCATCCGGTGCTTCTACTCGGCGGACTATTCGTAATCGCTGATCACACCTTCGAAACCTTCGCATTCGACAGCGGTCCGTGGCGGGTCGTGGCCCAAGCTCTCTGGTCCCTCTTTTCATGACACTCTCCGATCTGGATCTTGATTAGCCGTGGTATTTTAGCTTTTTTAACTTCTAACGCAACGTCTAGGCCTATCAGATCGCGGAGCTTGAGCGAAGTTTTTTTGACTCTCTTGCAGCTTACTTGACTGCTTCTCTGATCTCGGGTTCCATATCGGGCGTTAGCTCGGCACTGCGGGGCGGAAGATCGGACGAACCGCGTTCTCCATTTTGTTCTATATCGTCGATCAGCCGCTGCATCTGCTCGATCTCGACGACCTGAGTCCTGATGATCTCATCGGCCAACTCGCGAACCCGCGGATCGCTGATGCTTGCACGCCGGGCATTGTTGATAGCGATCGAATGGTGGGGGATCATCGAAGACATAAAGCTCACGTCGCCGATCAGAGCTTGTGAACGGTTAACCGCCAGAAGGGCGATGCCCGCAATCGCAGCAACGGCAACCACGGCGATCTTGATGCCCGTACCTTTGTACATCGGCCACATGAAAGCCAGCATCACCAGAGTCATGACACACCCCATCACCAGGGACGCGACAAGCCGGGTCAAGCTGAACGTGGCGTGGTCCATCGTGTAAACCAGCTGGTACATCAGAAAGAACATGATAAACGTCGAGGTCCCGATCATTGCCGCAAACCGGCCCCAGCCCATTCCCATTTCGTGTTTCTTTTCATCCATAAAATTTCTCCATGTGGGAGGACGGGGGTTCTAATCACGTCGCAAATCGCATTAAGAAGCTTCACCCTCCGCCGCTACTGGCACCCTAAGGTTAACTGTATCTGTTATTTACGAGTGTATGCCAGCGAACAAACGTGGCCTGCGGCTAGTCTTTTGTCCCGCGGCATACAGCGCTCGGGCGAGGAGTGCTCAGGTAGTCGAAAGGTCCTTTCGTCTTATTCGGGCGGAGGTGTTAGGAGGTTCTCACCGGGTGTCCAGGATTGTCGGGCCTGCTCTTTTATCTCCTCGGCTTCACTTTCAAGGCCGGCTTCGGCCTTGGTCGAGACGGCCTCGGGCTCGACGGGTGGTTTCGGCTCAGCCGCTTTAGCGGACTGCGCTTCTCGCTCGGTGTCGATCATGCGAACGGGCACGCCGTCCGGGAATGTAACTTCGCGGGCTTCGTCGGGCATTGAAATGCCGGCATTCTGAAGCGCCCGTTTTACCAGCCGAATGACCGAAGATCGGACTTTCAAAAAGCTGTGTTTTCCGCCATCGAACCAGAAATACACTCGTAGGTTCACCGTTGATGGCCCGAGGTCCTCCACCAGCACCAAAGGTTCGGGATCCGATAATACCGCCGGATGTTCCGCCAGCACTTTCAGGGCGATATCCTGGGCGGCAGGAATGGGATCGTCGTATCCGATGCCGACGATGAAATCATCACGGCGATTGGGACTGCTGGTGAAATTGCGGATCGTGCTCTTGAAGATCGTGGAGTTGGGAATCTGGACCTGATTGCCTTCGAGTGTCATCAATACCGTCGTTCGCGAGGTCAGCCGCTGTACGAAGCCCAATATGTTCGTTACCTCGATCAGATCACCTTCACGAAACGGCTGCTGCAAACTCAAAAAGATGCTGGCCAGGAAATTTTCTGTAATGTCGCGAAACGCGATACCGAGAACGAGGCCTAACAGGCCGGTACCGCCGACAACGGTAAATGCCGCCTGTGTAAGCCCGGCGATCCGGAGCACAATGTAGACCCCCACGAGCATTACAAGCAAACCGCCCGCACGCGCGGCTACTTCGCGCAGCAGGTGGCTCTGCGATTGGATCACGCGGCCGCGGCGAAGTCCGAACACCGTTAGCTTAGCGAGCATCCAAAAAATGAGGAGCAACACCAAAGCAACGACGATCAGAGGGATCCACGTTATGAATCCGCGGGCCAGATCGTTCAGCACCTCGAAAGCGGGCTCGAAATCCCAGATGTCGGCCGCGGCCACCTTCATCTGATTGATGACCACAACGACGCCCTCGGTATTCCTTGCCAAGCCGCCCGCCCACTCTTTCGATTCGTCGGTATCCGCCGTCCCGGCAAGGATGACAATTCCGCCATTGACGGTCACCCGCAGTTCGCCAAACCACCCAGTCGCCTGCAGGATCTCTTCTATCCGCTGCCTGATCTCGTCGTCCGCGACTACTGACGTGACCTCGACCTTTTGCGGGGATTCGGGTTTCGTGCCTGCTTCTGGGGCCGGGCTCGGTTGATCGGGGCCAATAGGTAATATCTGGGCAGAAACTGAGGTAAATCCCAGGACGGAAAAGAAAAAGAAGAGCGCGAGTATGCCCGTTTTAACAGAGGCATCTGCCCGCAACCCTCGAACGCGGCCCCTGGAATCTGTGGTGAGTGCTTTCATCCTTTTTCCGCCTCTGCGTATTATGCGTTATCGTCCGAAGAGAATAGGTTGGTTTGACTACATAATGACTCATTCGCCGCTAGTTCTCAATTTGGCCTTTTCTAATCTCAGCATCAACATGGGCTCAATCCGACGCCTTTCTCCGGCCGGCGGTCGCAAGGGCGATGAGGACGAAAACGACAGCGGCGGGGAGCCAGACCCAGAGAACCTCAGATCCAATTACCCGCCAGCCGCGAAGGCCAAGGAACTGCGACAGACTAAGCGGCGAGACCTGTATAACCTGCCACGGGAGGAACATCCGCTCACTGAGAATGGGCCAAAGCAAAGCAACGCCGAGCCCACCGTTCGTCAGCATATCGAGCATGCCATGCGAGGCCGCGGACATAGTGACGAAGAGAAATGAATTGAACCGTTTTGATCGAAGGATCGGGGCCAGCAGCGCCGCGAAAAGGCCGAGTACTGCCGAAAAAGCGAGCGAATGGCTAAAGCCGCGGTGTCCGTAATCGCTAGAATACGCAACATTCAATTTGAATGCCAAGACATCAAGATCGGCTATGACGGACGCCGCAACGCCGGCCGCGATCAACCGCGGCGGAATAACGTCCTTACCAAGCCCGAACCCGAGGGCAATAGGAACAGCGGGATGTGTGAATATTGTCGGCATTGAACCGGCACAGACGCGTTTTAGGTCGCTGATATTAGGAGCCGAAGCAGCATCCGTTCTCGTTCATGGACCTACAGGAAGTACAGGAACTCGCCAGCTTTGTCGAACGCCGCGTCTCGGCCCACCAGGTTGCGGTCGCGGGCGAAGCGAGTTTCGGAGAAGCTTTTTGGTCCAACGGCTAAGATGACGTGAGGCGGAACCGCCAGTTCGCAAGCTATAGTTTAACGGAAACAGCGATCACAAAGTCGCTGTTTCGCACTCACGTCCATTAATGCGATAGGCCGCAGTCAGTCGTCAATTACTATCGCAAATCCACCCGACCGCGTAGACCGTCTATGATGGCGATCAGAGCCGGAACTTTCCCCTTACCTACAGGAAGGTCGAGATCAAGCTGCTGCAACATCCGTCGGACACTTTTCTTCTCGGGATGCTCGGCACGAAGTTTAATGAGTGTGGCTCCCTTAGCCGCACTGACAGCGGGGTGGGGTGAATCTCCCCAATCAATAAAGAATGGAACGATGCCATCAGCTACGGGCATCCAAGGGGCTGTGAACTTCCACGAAAGTTCTACCCCGTCTGCTCGACGCCGACCGCCGGACATGATCTCTCCTAGTGGAACGCCCTTGGCTACAGCTTCACTCCTCAGGCGCTCAAGGTCAGTTTCCCTCACAAACCACGCGACGAGCTTGGATTCTTTAAGGCCGTCGATACCAAAAGCGCGAGGTTGTTTAGGTGCTGGCTGTTCGGGGTCGGGTCCAAGTATTTCCAGATAAGCACTGGGACCGAGAGCGATCAAAGCATTCCTTGTACCACGTCCCATTTGTTGGCCTCCGGGGGTTGCTCGGACGCCTAGAAGTTTCTCGATCTCCTCAATGCCACGATTCAATTCGGGAGTAATATAAACGAGGTGATCGACTCTCGATAATAATTGGTCCGAATTTTTCTGCGCTATACCCTCGCTTGTCACGACC
>JBBQTV010000256.1:0-4508 GCA_038212935.1 Pyrinomonadales bacterium
ATGACGGCGTGTCGCGAGGCTGATGTCGCCAAATTTCCGGTCGGGGAGATCGTGGGCCAAAGTGCAGAACTCGGGCATATTCTCCGCGAGGGAAGAACATTCGATGTTCCGGAAGATAAGTGGACGAAGGTCTCGACCGCAATCGTCGGCGGCGGCATTGCCGGCCTGTCCGCAGGCTGGAAATTGAGGAAACAAGGTGTTGAAGACTTCGTCCTGCTCGAACTGGAAAAGGAGGTCGGCGGCACGTCGAGATTCGGAACCGGTTTGCCTGTCTCGTATCCGTGGGGTGCACATTATCTTCCGGTGCCATTTCGAGAGAACGAGGACCTTGCCGAATTGCTAGGTGAGATGGAGATCACCGAGGGTAGAACTGTTAACGGCGACCTTGTCGTAAAGGAACAATATCTCTGCCGCGAGCCCGAGGAGCGGGTCTTTTATAAGGGCCGCTGGTACGACGGCCTTTATCTGCATGCAGGCGAAAGCGAAAATGACATTCGCGAACTCTCGGAGTTTGAAAATCAGATCGATCACTGGGTACGATGGCGCGATTCGGCGGACCGACGTGCTTTCGTGGTTCCGACCGCGTTTTGTTCGGAAGATGCCGAGGTGACCTTGCTCGATAAAATGTCTTTCGGCGACTGGCTTCGGCAGAAGGGTTTTACCTCCGAGCGGCTCTTTTGGTATTGCGATTACGCGTGCCGCGATGATTACGGCCTTAAGCTGGATCAAACATCAGCTTGGGCCGGGCTGTTTTACTTCTGCTCACGGGTTCGCGAAAGCGGCAGCGAATCGCAGCCGTTCATCACTTTTCCGGAAGGAAACGGGCGGTTTGTCGATCATCTCGCGGGACGCATCGCCGACAAGGTCCGGCGTTCGCAAGTGGTCGTCTCGATCATTCCAATAAATGACGGCGTGGACGTCGTCTGTCTTGAGGACGGCGAGGTTCGCGGATTTCGGTGCAAGAACGTGATCTATGCGTCGCCGATATTTACGGCACCTTATGTTATTCGCGACTTTGCCGCCGACGCACCCTTCGACGCTCGCGAGTTTCAACACAACGCGTGGTTCGTGGCGAATCTGTTCATGAAGGATCGCCCGAAGCCCCGATTCCCGCGCGACTTTCCGCTTGCTTGGGACAACATGTTATACGAGAGTCCGTCGCTGGGCTATGTAAACGCAACCCATCAGAAGGGCATCGACTACGGCCCGACCATATGGACCTATTATTACCCGATGTGCCATGAAACGGATGGACGCACGAAGCTGTTTAACTATAACTGGAAAGACCTTGCCGAAGTTTGTTTGACGGACATTGCCCGTGCTCATCCGGAGATATATGACCTGACGGAACGCATCGACATTATGCGTTGGGGCCACGCGATGATCAGTCCGCGACCCGGCTTCATCTGGGGCAACGAACGGCAAAAGGCGATGCAGCAATATCGAAACATCCACTTTGCCCACACAGACCTTAGCGGCATCGCATTGTTCGAAGAAGCTTTTTATCATGGCCTCGCATCCGCGACCCGGATTTTGAAATAGATGGATCATACTCTATCTCAACCAAGCAGGTGGCTATTCTCGCGTAATATTGACCTCACCGTATTTCTCGGGAGCGCGGTCGTTTCTCTGCTGCTGTTGGCGGTCGGGTGGCGGTTGGGAATCTTGGATGAGGCGTCGCCGGAATGGACGTGGATAACGGCGATCTTGCTGATCGACGTCGCGCATGTTTGGTCGACCAGCTTTCGTGTCTATTTTGACACTGAGGAATACAAACGGCGGTTTTGGCTTTATACGCTGGTTCCCGTCTTTGGGTATGCAGTAGGTGTCGCCTTGTACTCCGAAGGCGAACTGACGTTTTGGCGCGCTCTTGCTATCGTAGCGGTCTTTCACTTCGTCAGGCAGCAGTATGGCTGGGTCGCTCTCTACAGACGAAAACTTGGCGAAACAGAAATTTGGACGTGGTGGGTCGATACTGTGGCGGTCTATCTGGCTACGGTTTACCCGTTGGCGTTCTGGATGACGTCGCTGCCTCGAAATTTTAACTGGTTTCTCGAAAACGAATTCATTGCCCTTCCCGCAATCGTTGAAGATATTCTTTTCCCGATATACGTTCTGGCTCTAATGACGTACTTTGCCAAATCAGCCTACATGTATTTCACCACGGGATTCTTGAATATAGGTAAAGATATTGTTGTCGCAACGACCGCCATTTGCTGGTACGTTGGCATCGTTTTCTTTAATTCCGACTACGCATTTACCGTTACCAATGTGATCATACACGGCGTTCCGTATTTCGCATTGATCTACATGTACGCACGGATGCGGCGGCAAACCACCGGCCGGGTGTACCGCAGCTTGTCGAGTCATTGGGTCTTTTTTCTCGCAACGCTTTGGGCACTGGCCTACGTCGAAGAGCTTTTTTGGAGCCGCGGAGTCTGGCATGAGCGAACCTGGCTCTTTGGCGAAAACTGGGACCTTGCCGAATGGAAGATGTGGATCGTTCCGCTGCTCGCTGTGCCCCAATTGACACACTACATTCTCGATGGCTTTATATGGCGGCGACGGGGGAATAGTGAAAGCGGGATCGCGGGCACCGCAGATGTGATAAATTAGTGCTCATGCAGGCTTTTTTGCAACATTACTGGAGACGAGTGATGTTATCGATCTTGATCGCCGCGATCAGCTTCAGTATCGGCTGCAAAAGCACGGGAACAGGTATCCTCGGACCTGCCGATGAGACGGCCGAGGCGGGCAAGATGGTTGAGGCCGCTAATCAGGATCTGACGAGAATTAAAGTTCTTTATAAAGAGAACGAGGGCAAACGCGAAGAGATCAAGCAAGCCTTAGAATCCAATGACATTCCCGAAGTCCGACGCCTTGCCGGCGAGATAGTTCAATTGATCAACGAAGGAACGAACTTCGGCAATTCGGCGATTGACAAGATCCGCGAGGCCCGCGACATGAAGATCAATCCGCAATACGATGAATACCTTGGGCTCAAGGAAGAGGCATTGATGAAGCAGCTTGAGGCTTTCAATAATTATCATCAGGCAGCACGAACACTTCGCGACAATTATGATCCGCAAAACGCAGAAGCCCGGGATAAGGTGAAGGCCGACTTTGAGGAAAAAACGCTGAAGTACCGGGAAACGATGGAGGAGGCCCGAGATCTCAGTAGTGCCGCCAACGAACTCTATAAGCAGACCATAGTCAAGAAATAAAAAAGGCAGACCCGAAAGTCTGCCTCACTTCTAACTCAAAATAACAACTTATTTTGCGATACGACCGGGGAACAAGACTGTGGCCGGAGGCTCGGACGAACTTGGCGGCACCGGTGCGGACGGGGCGGCTGGGATCTGGAACATTCGCTCGAGGCTATTGTTTCCTTTCTCCGGCGTTACGGTGACGGTCTGTCGTGTTCCGTTGCGAACAAAGGTGATCGACACATCACCCTCGGCCTTCGATGAGATAGCGCGAATTATGTCCACGTCATTCGCTACCTCTTTGCCATCGACTTCAACGATGATATCGCCGGCTCGCAACCCGGCGTTTGCGGCAGGCGAATTTTCCCGAACGTTATTGATCATCGATCCGCCTTTGACTCCAAAGTGCTCGCTGAGTTGTTTGGTGAGCGATGTCAGACCGACACCGATCTGCCGCGAATTGCCAAACCTCCATACCATTGTGTTTCCTTCACCGCGCGGGAACGGAACGGCCGGGACGCCGCGGAATCCCTCGAGATCGGGAAGCTCAATTCCTTGCGGTGCATTGGGTACGGCGAATGAACCGCTTTCAAAACGCGGGGCAGGACGTTTGCCAATGGTCGCAATGATCTCACTTTCTGCACCGTTGCGCGACATGGTCAGCCGAACCTGATGATCGGGAGCAACTTCGCCGACGAGCCGTGTCAATTTCTGAGAACTAGTAACCTCTTCACCATTAAAGCGAATGATCACGTCGCCGTCACGCAATCCCGCATTCGCCGCCGGCGAGCCTTCGACGACCTTATCGATCGCAACGCCGCGGACCGAAGGCAAACCAAATGATGCATAATTTGCAGAGCTAACGTCCTTTGTCTGCACGCCCAGATAGCCACCCGAGGCAGTCGTTGCCCATGTCAGGACACGCGCCGCCCGTTCAGCTTCCGCCGCCTTCTTATTCTCGTCGCTCTGTGCAGCGACCGGACCAGCTAAAAGAGCCGCAACAAAGACAATTGAAACAGACCTTAATATCATTAGAGACCTCCATTAAACTGAAACTAGTTAGAATGGTGCGCAAGTACTACGCGAGATTTATAATTTTTGTTGCAACAAGTGGCAAAAAGGGTTGCCTGACGGACGTTGGTAACTTGTATGATGTGTTCAACCTAAAGAAAGCTTCCGGAGATTTTCGGCCGCGGCTTCAAGCGTCTCATCCTTTTTGCAGAAGCAAAATCTGACCATCTGCGAACCCATTTCCGGATGATGATAGAAAGATGAGCCGGGGACGACGGCGACGCCGATCTC
>JBBQTV010000257.1:0-4429 GCA_038212935.1 Pyrinomonadales bacterium
AGTACAGATCGTTAAATATTAGGGCGTTATGAGGTTGGGGGGGCTGGCAGGTTACGCGATGCCCGCCAGTGGGAATAGATGATCGATGAATTCGAGATGCAGCCTAACTATGCCGTCATGTCCAACTCTTTTGCCGCGAACAATCGCTATGATGGTCATGCCGTGGCGTTCGCTGCTTACACGAAGGAAGGTTCCGATCTCGGCGTTAAATGACGTGAAGACGGCCGCGCCGCCAAGGCTCACGTTTTCAGTGACGGTTACCTCGCTTGCGGCAACATCGCCATTTTCGTCAAGGATCTCGATAAGAAATGATTCGGGAATCGCAAAACGCGTATGGCGGCGCAGGTAGGCCGGAAGATCGCTTTCGTCTTGCGTCGGATCCGCATCCTTTATTTCCCACAATCCGCCGTCCTCACGTCTAGAAAGGTCGTAAAGTTTTGCGGGGTTATCTATGAAGCTGATAGGCGGATTTTTACCTACAAATGCAACACCGACAGCATAACTTTGGGCGCCGGCGTTTTCGTTGAGCGGCAGACATCGGCGGACAAGGCCCCAGATCCTGTATTGCGGCTCGAGATAGTCGAAGCAACGCAGCTGGCGTGGCATGGGCAGACTGACAACAAGGAGCCGGCCGCGTTTTACGGGCCTGGTAAGGTTGAATGCTGCACCAAAAGCAGAGATGTCTTCAAGCCGCGTAACTTCATTCCAGGTGAACTTGCTGTCCACACGAACTTCGACCCTGGTCGGGAGTGCCAAGGCAAACCGCTGGATCCGGCGTTGGTCTTTGTCGCTTACAACTGTTGACATATTGAATTGCTTGAAAAGCCGATGACGGCGGGTGCAAAACTACAGAAACCTTAGCAAAAACGGGGATGTAAAGCGGGAAAATGTCTCGGGTAGACAAGTTGCTAAACAGGCGAGACGCCTGTAAAATTAAGAATAGCACTAAGGTAAAAGATTTTCCAGCTTTTTTTTCTTCAGGTCTCTCTCGGCAGGCAAAGCTATCTTAACACTTTCTTTAGCGACACGAATATAAATGGATTCACTTTTAGAACGCGATCAGATAAATATCGAAGACGAGATGCGAAGGTCGTATCTCGACTATGCAATGTCCGTTATCATCGGGCGTGCACTTCCTGATGTCCGCGACGGCCTTAAACCGGTTCACAGACGGGTGTTGTGGGCAATGCACGAACTGGGCAACACGCACAGCAAGCCGTACAAAAAATCGGCCCGCGTTGTCGGCGACACGATCGGTAAATATCATCCGCACGGCGATACAGCGGTTTACGACACGGTGGTCCGCATGGCGCAGGAATTTTCGATGCGCTATCAGTTGGTTGACGGACAAGGGAACTTTGGTTCGATCGACGGCGACAATGCGGCGGCGATGCGATATACCGAAGTCCGGCTGCAAAAGCTTACGCAAGAAGTTCTGGCCGATATCGAAAAAGAGACGGTCGATCATCAGCCGAACTACGACGAATCGCTTTCCGAGCCGAAAGTTCTGCCGACAAAGATTCCGCTTCTTTTGGTAAACGGATCCGAAGGAATTGCCGTCGGAATGGCGACTAAGATCCCGCCGCACAACTTAACTGAGATCCTGGACGCCTGCATGGCGTTGATCGCAAATCCGGCGATTACCGTCGATGAGCTGATCAAGATCGTTCCGGGCCCGGATTTTCCGACCGCCGGCTTCATTTACGGCCGCGAAGAGATCCACCGGGCCTACCGCGACGGCCGCGGCGTCATCCAAATGCGTGCGAAAGCCGGCATCGACCGCATCGGCCGCGGCGAACGCGAACGCGATGCGGTAGTGGTAACGGAGCTTCCCTATCAGGTAAACAAAGCCCGGCTGATCGAGAAGATCGCCGAACTCGTTCACGAAAAGAAGCTCGAGGGAATATCAGAGATCCGCGACGAATCGAACCGCGAGGGAATTCGTGTCGTAATTGAGCTGAAACGTGACGCGATTCCGCAAGTTATCCTAAATAAACTCTATAAGTTAACGCCGCTGCAGTCTTCGTTCGGAATCATCAGCATTGCGATCGTTGATGGACAGCCCAAGCTATTGACGCTGAAGGGAATGCTTGAGGCGTTCGTCGATTTTCGTAGGGAGGTCGTCCGTAAACGAACCGAGTTCGACCTTCGAAAGGCTCAGGCACGGGCTCACATTTTAGAGGGTTTGAACAAGGCGATCGACGCTCTCGATTACATTATTCCGCTTATCCGAAGTTCGCGGTCGGTCGACGAAGCCAAACAATGGCTGACTGCCCGTTTGGGTACGGTCGATGAAGTCAAAAATTGGCGCGGCATCTCAGGTTCGACAACTCAGTCCGCGTTTCTGAAAGACCTTGAAAAGGTAATGAAATCGCTGGAATTCAGCGACATTCAGGCACAGGCGATCCTTGACTTGCAGCTCCGCAGACTGTCGGCTCTCGAGCGTCAGAAGATCCTCGATGAGTACGAGTCGGTGATCAAACACATCGCCGAGCTTGAGAATATTTTGCAGAATGAACCGGTGCTTCGACAGGTGATAATTGACGAACTTACCGAGATCCGACGCGTCTACGGTGACGAACGCCGCACGACGATAATTGATGCGGGCGTTGAACTTACCATCGAAGACCTGATCCCGGACGAAGACGTCGCGATAACCGTAACGAACGCAGGTTACATTAAGCGAACGCCGGTTTCGACGTATTCGCGACAAGGCCGCGGCGGCAAAGGCCGGCTCGGGGCGACGGCGAAAAACGAGGATTTTGTTGAAAATCTGTTCATCGCGTCGACCCACGCTTATCTAATGATCTTCACCGACGACGGGCAGGTTTACAAGATAAAGGTTCACGAGATTCCGGAGGCGGCTCCGTCGGCTCGCGGTAAGGCCGTTGTTAACCTTGTCCAGATCTCGACGGAACGAAAACTGGTCGCTGTAATGGCGGTCCGCGACTTTGAGGAAGAGATATATTTGACGATGGTCACCAAGCGGGGCGTGATCAAAAAGACGCTGCTTTCGGATTATCAGAACATCCGCGTAACGGGTATTAATGCGATAAACATTGACGAAGGCGACGAATTGCTGAACGTGATACGAACGGACGGCAAACAGCAGATCTTTATCGCGACGCACGACGGAATGGCAGTTCGGTTCAACGAAACTGACGTCCGGCCGATGGGCCGTGTCGCTCGCGGCGTTCGGGGTGTGAATTTGCGTGACGGCGACTTTGTTGTTTCGGTCTGTGCGGTGTCGCAGGAGGGAACTGAAAAGATCCTTTCGATATCGGAGCAGGGATTTGGTACACAGACGCAGGTCAACAGTTACCGGCTTACGAAACGCGGCGGCAAGGGCGTGATCAACATGAAAACGACCGCCAAAACGGGTAAGGTCGTGGCTGCGTTCCCGGTCGAGGACGATAGTGAGATCATGATAATCACGCAGCAGGCGAAGCTGATCCGCCTCGGGGTCGACAAGATCCGCGAGACCGGACGCTCGGCCCAGGGCGTGATGCTCATCCGCTGCGGCGATGACGACTGCGTAACCAGCGCATCGCTCCTAAAGGCAGAGGAAGAAGACGACTAAACCACCGCCTTAACTTAAACAAGAAAAGCGGCCAGCGTTCACTCGCTGGCCGCTTTTCCTTGTGTTTTTGGGCGGAGTTATCTCAGCTCTGCGAATTTATCTGCCAGCCCCGCGATTTTTGGCCCAGCCCTGTGCCAGATAACGCCAGCCCCGCGTCAGATAACATCAGCCCCGGCTGCTGATAACAGCCAGCCCCGTGCAAAACGATCGTACCCATCAGCACACGCGCGGATCAAAGGAAACGCCTCATTAACGCCCCCATCATCCTGTCAAGGAGCACCTACTCGATCGTTCCCAACAGGCCCGCTTCTAGCCTGGGCATCAACCTCGATCGGATACGCACGATCAAGTGCCTCACTAGCTTATCTATAACATTGCCGACCAACGTGGTTTTCGTGCCCGATGTTTTTCGCCTTCCCAAACGTCCCAAGCTTCGCAGTCAGTGTTCAAACACCGTCCGCCAAATGCGATAGTTGCACTCGTACGAACGACCAACGCATCGTTCACGCTCTTTGACAGGCAGGCGGGACGCCTGCGTTCCCGGCGGGTCAATTTGCGTATTTCGATCTGATCTTCACGGCGCGTTCGATGATGTCGGCGTTTTCGAGGATCTTTAGCCGGAGGTCGTTGTCGAGTTGTGGGTTGTCGGCCAGGAATTTGTTGATGATGCCGAGGGCCTCTTCGCTCCGCTGCCCGCCGACGAAGGCGCCGAGCCAGCCGTTGACGAAGAATATCTTGCGGTTGCGTTTGTGGTTGGGAAGTTCTTGCAAAGCTTTTTGCAGATACGGCAGTGTCAGCTCGCTGTGCCGAATTGAATTCCACGGCCCGAACGCCGCTTCTATCCAGCTT
>JBBQTV010000258.1:0-4426 GCA_038212935.1 Pyrinomonadales bacterium
GTATTTTCTAAGTTCGGTCATAAACGCCCCTTCGTTTTGCTGCATTGAGGAGAGTCGGGCCTCCCGTTGACGTCGGTCTTCTTCAGCCTGTTTCTCGTTCTCAAAAGCAGCAAGCCGTGTTTTTGTATTAGTGAACTCGACTTCTGTTCTTCCAAGCTCTTCACGAAGCCGGCCGTTCTCGTTGCGGAGGTCTCGTATCTGGGTCGCATAGTTTGCAACGTCACGCTGTGAAAGCTCTCGGTTTCGCGTCTCATCGGAAAGTTGCTTTTTGAGATCCGCGATCTCATTCCTGGCGGCTTGCAATTGGTCTTCTATCGTCTGAATTTCAGCCGCCGTTCGCATCTGGTCATTTCTTTGTTCGCGGGCCGCCCGCTGCGAAAACGCATTGGTTTCAGCGAGGACGGCGGCACTGATCGCTCGGCGGGCCGTAATGTCGACCTCGTCCTCTTTACGTCCGGCCTTCCATGCATCCTCAGCATTTTGAAGCAAAGTTTCGGCTTCCTTCAGGTCTGTGGGTGCATCGCGCTCGGCCCCGGCGAAACGAGCAAGGGCTACAGCCTGTTTTGCTTGCAGAACCGTTGATGGCGTCTTGGAATAGTCGAGTTCTGCGATTTCCGGCGTTCTTGAATCTCGAAAAAAGTCGCTCGAATTGCCAAAATACTGAACGGACGCGGTTGAAGTGATCTGTCGACCACTCCGAGCCACCGGACTCAGATTCTCAAGCATTATCTCCTGACTCGGGCGGCTGACGAGAAAATGCGGCTCGGCAGTTACTATCAAGGCAAACGTCTGCAATTTTGTCGTTACGCTGATCCTGGAATCGAACTCAAAGAAACCGCGTCTTTTGATCTCGCCAAGATTATCCACTTGGCCTTCCGGTGAAATTGCCCAAAGTACATAAGTGGCGTATCCAGCTCCCAGTTCAAACGGACGCGGCATTTTCGAGACCGAAAGGTTTATCTCAGTACCGTTTCGGCTCGTTCGTCGGATGGTGGCATCGCCTTTCATTTTAGGGAAACGAGTAGTGCCGCGAAACTGGACCGTAACGCGTTCATTAAGCGGATATGTAATAACATTCGTCCGCCTACCCGTGTCCCCTTGAGCGAAGGCTATTGGTGAAATGAATAATGCGAAGAGGAAAGTGAAGACCCCTACAACTACTTTTGATCTTTTCATATATGAATCTCCGGAAGAAGTTATGTAAAAAGATGCCACACTTGAGCGAGGCGTTGCAAACATCCGAGTTTGGACATTAAAGCTTTGCCTGAAGTATAGTCGTCCTTTGACCTCAGATGGAAGAATTTAGACGACTCCTATTATACGTACGTCCGCATTGGAAAGCTTTCGCTTTGGCAGTTCTAGCAATGCTGTTGACGGCGTTGTTCGAAACTGCCATCGGGATCCTTTTGGTACCGATCTTCGAGCAATTCAATCCCGCCGCCGGAGTCGCCAAAGTTCCCTTTGATCTTCAGGCGATCATTCCGCGAGAGCCTTGGTACGATGCGTGGTTGGCCATCGCGTCGTTATTGCTAATATTTACGATATTCAAGGGCATTGCCGAGTATTTTTCGTCATACTTGATGGCCAAGATCGGACAGTC
This sequence comes from Pyrinomonadales bacterium, assembly GCA_038212935.1. Lineage (GTDB taxonomy): Bacteria > Acidobacteriota > Blastocatellia > Pyrinomonadales > Pyrinomonadaceae > OLB17. The sequence continues at coordinate 1,601 of JBBQTV010000258.1, forward strand.
GGCCGTGCTCGACCTGCGACGTCAGCTATACGATCATTTACTCGGTCAATCAGCCACATTTTTTCAGAAGCATCGAACGAATTTCCTTGTATCGCGACTTGTAGTGAGTTGTGCCGCAATCGAGCAGGCCGTTTCTGCTAACCTTCGCGACGTCCTTCGGGAGAGCTTTATGCTCATCTTCTTTCTCGGCGCCGCTTTCTACTTCAATTGGAGGCTGATGCTTGGTGCTATGGTCATCGCACCGATCATCGCCTTTCTAACAACCAAATTCAGCAAAGCCCTGCGAAAGCTTGCCGATGTCTCATTTGAAGGAAACAAGGTCTTGACCGACACCGCCCAGGAAACGCTGGCGAATCATGCTATCGTGACCGCATATCGGGCGGAGGAACGCGAACGGTCACGGTTTGCAAAGGTGGCAAATACGATCGCAAGGGCGAACTTACGGTCCGGACGGATCTCAGCGACGTCGCCACCCACCATCGAACTCATCGGAACGGTAGCGCTGGTGATCCTGCTATATTTTGGCCTTCGCGAGATCAATGTCGGGCGAATGGAGGCCGCGGAATTCTTCGCATTTCTTTTCTTTCTATTCCGCAGCTACGATCCGCTGCGAAAGATATCCAGACAGCATAACGAGATATCGAAAGCATTTGCTGCTGCAAAAGATGTGTGGAACGTTCTGGATACATCTGAGCACATGCCCGAACGGGACAACGCGCTCCTGCTTGAGCCTCTGCAGGACAGAATCGAGTTACGCGATGTTTCATTTAGCTACGCGAGTGACCCAAAAGTGATTCTCGACCGCATTTCACTCGACGTACCGAAAGGATCGATGATCGCGTTGGTCGGCGAGAGCGGCGGGGGGAAGTCAAGTCTGATAAAGCTTCTTCAGCGGCACTACGATCCGAGCGAAGGAGCGATTCTTTGGGACGGCGTCGATCTTCGCGATGCAAAGCTTAAGAGCCTCAAAAAACACATCGCTTTGGTCACTCAGGAAACCGTCTTGTTCAACGAGAGCATTCGATACAACATAGCCTATGGCAAACCCGACGCAACCGACGCAGAGCTTGCGGAGGCTGCTCGAATTGCATTTGCGGAAGATTTTATCAATGAGCTGCCCAAAAAGTTCGACACAATTGTTGGTGAACGCGGCGTTTTCTTATCCGGAGGCCAACGGCAGCGGATCGCGATCGCTCGGGCTGTATTGGTCGACGCTCCGGTCTTGATTCTGGACGAAGCGACGTCGGCACTCGACGCAGAATCGGAAAGGTTAGTGCAGAAAGCTCTCGAAAATTTGATGAAGGATAGAACGTCGGTTGTGATCGCACATCGGCTTTCGACAGTTCGACGGGCCGACCGCATCTACGTCGTTGAACGCGGCAGGGTCGTAGAAACCGGCAATCATGCGGAGTTGCTTAAGAAGGATGGAAAATATAAGCGACTCTACGACCTCCAATTCGCGATCGAAGAAGATCTAGAATCATAGAAATCACTTGCTGTCTTGCTCAACTCTCTTTTTGAGCCGTTCCAGATCACCGCTGATCCAGTCTTGAACGGAACGATTCAAGACTGCCGGCGGGACTTGATACAAATTTTCGCCGATGCTCTGGATACGAATCTTGGCGAGCGTACCGTTCTCGAAGTCATTAAGATCGTACCGAACCTTCATTTGAAACGGCTCATCGGCCGTTATCTCGACAAACTCATTTTCTGCGTTTCGAGTTACCAGATACATCGCCGAATAATGGCGTCCGAGGAATGACCCGACGCGTTCGAACTTTGCACCCTGCACGAAAGGTCCTGCCGATTGCGGGAACGAATGGGAGAGCCCGGTTATCCAGAGCTTGTCACATTTCGGGTCAAACATCACCTTTGCCACAGCGTCGCGCGGACGCTCGATTAGGATCTCTGCCTTTGCATCTACAGCCATTTTAGTTGGTTCTCCGCAATAGAAGTTTGGGAAGGAATTCACCGAAAGAATATCAGTCGCCAAAATATGTGTAAAGCACCGATTTATTGGTGATTTCGAATTCGGCTCTGGCTGTAGCATAATAGGGCTTTTCAGTATCGTCTTGAATATTACATATGAGATCAATGACTGGCTTCGGCCGCGGATCGGTGACCGATCCGGAATTTAATCTGGCGATCGATCTAAAAACGGTAAATAATCGCTTTCTTGACGTCCACCTTCGGCTTTCCGGCGAAATGCAGTCGCTTGAGACAGCTATGAAACGTCAGATAAGCAATCGGCTGTCTCGAGGCCGTGTGGATGTCAATGTTCAGTTTGATCGCCAAGAAAAGATCGAGTACGAACTAAATCGGCCGTTGATCGAAGGATATTTGAAGGCAATCAGTGAGCTTCAAGAGGAGTTTGCACTTAGCGGAGAACCCGACATCAATGTTGTTGCAAGGCTTCCCAACGTGATGCTTGCGAAAAAGGAAGAGCCCGGCGAAGGTTTAGCTGAAGCCGTTGCCGCCGTTCTCGAACTCGCCCTAGACGACCTAGAGAAAATGCGTGAAAGCGAAGGCGAAATGCTGGCCGCCGAGCTGCGCTCCCGCCTGGATGAGATCGAGAGCCGTCTTCCAGCGATCGAAGCGGAATCTGCGAGTGTTCGTGACGAGTATCACGAACGTTTATCAAAACGCATTTCTGAAATGGCGTCGAAGGCAGAACTTCAAGTTGAGATCGATCAGGGTCGGTTAACGCAAGAAGTCGCATACCTGGCTGATCGGGCCGACATTTCTGAAGAAATATCGCGTCTTCGCAATCACATCGAACATTTTCGGACGATTATGAACGAGGAAAAGGAGGTAGGTAAACGGCTC
>JBBQTV010000259.1:0-4347 GCA_038212935.1 Pyrinomonadales bacterium
CGGGCCGGGACTAGCCCTGCCCCTACAATTCTTCCGGCATGCCCGTCCACTTATATGCGGGCGGGTACATTGCCGAGAAGCTTATATCGGTTGTGCGCCAAGGCCTTGATTAAGGTAATGATAGAGGCCGTTGTAGTCATGGACCGCGCGGTTCAGGATAAGCGGAAGCTGGTGTAGATCTTCTGTATTGACGATCAGGTTGAGGTTCCTTAGAAATGCCTCGTGAGCATTCATCGTGGTTCCGGCCTCTTCAAGGGATACTAAAAATAGCCGCCTGCGTTCGCTGGAATACATGGCATTGGCACGCTGCTGCAGTATCGCGGCACCGCCAAATTCCGCTGCGAAATCCGGCGAGAAGATAACGACCTCTGTCTTTCCATCCCGAAGCCTTTCGCTGGCCTGAGCGGGTGTTTCGGCGATATAAACCTTATAACCCGATTCGGCCAACAGCTTTGCTACGGCGTCACGCTTTTCGCCCAGACAAAGCAGCACCCGGCGCGCCTTCTTTATATCGTCATCGTCTCCGTCGAGAACTCCCTTGCCGGTCTGCAAGGCCGAAAGCAGCGAACGCAGCGCGTTGTTGATCTGCAATTCCGATTGTTTTTCGGCAAACTCGGCGGCTCCCTGCGACACGGCAGCTGCGGGTTTATTGGCCTCAAGCTGATGAACGGTCGAAGACCCGGTGGTCCGCGCGTCGCGGTTTCCGCGAAGCATGGTCTGGCACCGCGGACAACGAACCGTGAAATGTCCGCTCGGGACTTTCGATTCGTCGAGTTGCAGTGAAACTGAGCAATTGTCGCAACGTATGATCATATGATTTTATCGCCGGTGGATGCCGAAGGATCTGGCCGAACTTATTCCATCATGTCGAGAACAGAATTCTGCACCGGAGCGGCAGACGGTGGCGGGGCAAGCGGCTCGATGGCAGGACGCGCCAATTCATTGCCGTTCAGGTAATCTTCGGTAGAGGATAGGCCTTTTAGCTGAAGCAACAGATTGTTCTGATTAGTTGCGTACGAAAGCCCGTCATCGAGCGAGATCTCTTTTCGCTCGACCATCTTACGAATCACTGAATCGAAATCCTGCATGCCGTCTATTTCGCCATCGCGGATGGCGTCAAGCAGGGTCTTGCCCTCACTTTCACCTTTTTCGATGTATTCACGCGTTCGCGGATTTGATCGGAGAATTTCGACCGCGGCTATGCGGCCTTTGCCGTCAGCTCGCGGAATAAGCCGCTGCGAAACGATGTAGCGGAACGTCTGTGCGAGGCGTGTACGGATGATGCGCTCTTCGTTTTTGGGATAAAGCCCGATGATCCGGTCGATCGTCTTCGAAGCGTCGATAGTGTGCAGTGTTGAAAGAACAAGATGGCCCGTTTCGGCGGCCTCGAGGGCGATCTCGGCTGTTTCGAGGTCACGCATCTCGCCGACAAGGATGACTTTCGGCGCCTGCCGCAATGCGGCTCTTAAAGCTGAGGCAAAATCTTTTGTATCGGCACCCACCTCACGCTGGTTGATGGTGCTCTTCTTGTGATTGTGCAGAAATTCGATCGGGTCTTCGATCGTGACAATGTGGTAGCTCTTTAGTTCGTTGATGCGGTCGATGATCGCCGCAAGGGTCGAACTTTTTCCCGAACCGGTCGGGCCCGTCAAAAGCACGACGCCATTGCGGATATGGCAGATCTCTTCGAGCTGGGGCGGGATATTTAATGATTCGAAACTCGGGATGTCGTGCGGAATGACACGCATAACGATCGAATATGAGTTTCGCTGCTGAAAGATATTTACGCGAAAGCGGCATTTGCCGGGTAGGGCGTAGCTGAGGTCGGCAGTCCGGGTCTTTGCCAGGTGGTTCGCGGCTTCGGCATTGTCGCGAAGGAGCGCCATGGCGATCATCTCCGTCTGAAATGCCGAGAGCCTGCCGAGCCCGTTCGGCGTGGCAGAATAGAGTGTTCCGTTTATCTCCACCTGCGGTTTTTGGCCGCACGAGAAATTTAGGTCGCTCACGTTGTCGGACATGAGCAACATCTGCTCAATAATGGGTGCTACATCAAGCAAACTCATTTGAAGGAAGACTCCTAAAGAAATCTAAAAAGGCAGGGTGTGATCCGTGGAGAAGAACGAGCCGGAGATGGCCACGCGGCTTTCGCTATAAGCATAATAGCCGTAAACGCGCACGAATGCAAGCATTTATTTAACAAATGCAAACACAGTTAAATGACGGGTGTTTACCGAAGTTTATGCACGGGCAATGGATGCCGCTTCGACGAGCTCACGAAAAGAATCCTCTAGGGAGAAAGGGCCGCCAAGCACGGCACTGATGACCGCAGCGGAATCTGCTCCCGCCTCGAGAACCGATGCCAGCTCTAATTTGCCGATCCCGCCGATAGCGACGACGGGAAGATCGCCCGCGATCTCGCGGACCCAGCCAATTCCCTCTAGGCCGACTACGCTCTCGGTATCGGCCTTGGTCCGCGTCGGGAATATAGGGCCGAACGCAAGATAATCGATCGGCAGCTTTACGGCCACTTTTACTTGGTCGAGGGTGTGGGTCGAGTAACCAATGATCGCGCGATCGCCGAGAAGACGTCTGGCGGCTTCCGGCGGGATGTCGTCCTGTCCGAGATGGACCCCGTCAGCCCCGACGAGCATCGCGACATCTACGCGGTCATTAATGATGATGACCGTCTCAAATTCGAGTGCCGCAGTTATCGCCTCGGCAGCCGCGGCGGCGAACTCTTTTGATCGCTTTGTCTTTTCGCGAAGTTGGATCCAGCGTGCACCGGCGGCTGAAAGCTGACGAACCTGCTCTGAATGCGAAATGCCGGCAAGCGATTCGTCCGTCAGCGGATAGATCTGGGGAATAGGGATTTTCACAAGTTGTCAGATCAGCGACTTCATCATCAGATACCCGTCTTCGCCATTGCTGTAGTATCGGCTCATACGCTGAACGCTGGAGTAACCTGCCCGTTGATATAAATTTTGGGCCGCTGTATTTCCTACACGCACCTCAAGCACGACAGTTGTTATTCCCTTGCTCGAAAGGGAACGTTCCAGGTGGGCAAGCATCATTCCGGCGATATTACGGCGACGATGTTCTGGTGCCACGCCGACGGTAGTAATGTGGGCAGAACCGTCGGCGTTCATCATCGTTACGATGAAGCCGACCATTTCGATCATGTTCGTAACCGCTTGATAGCTCAAGGTCTTAGGGTCATTGAGCAAATAAGTGAAGGTGTGCTTCGTATAGTTTTCGCCTTTTGCAAAACATCGAAGGTTAAGCTGTAAGACCTCATTCAGGTTTCTGATCGTCAGAGGCTTTAGCGAATATGTGCATTTGGGCGCAGGGCTTACAACCACCGGTTCCGTGACCGGCACATGTGAGAAAAGCTTTCTGATCGACTGAAAAACTGCCATTTGCTAAACGATCAACATGCAGTCGCCATAACTATAGAAACGGTATTGAGATGCGACTGCATGACGATAGGCTTCCATTATAAGTTCGTGCCCCCCAAAAGTTGAAACAAGAACGAGCAGCGAACTTTTCGGCAGATGAAAATTTGTCAACAGGCCATCGATCGCCGAAAAATTATAACCCGGCAAGATCGTGAGATCGGCAAAGCCGCTGCCGGCAACGAATTCGCCGTTTGAGGCAAAGTTGTATTCAAGGGTCCGCGTGGTAGTCGTCCCGACGGCAATGATACGGCGGCCGTTCTTCTTTGCCTGATTAAGCATTTCGGCGGTCCTTTGGCCGATCTCGTATTCCTCCGGCAGAACGGAATGCCCTGCGAGATCCTCGGTGCGGACGGGCTCGAAGGTGCCGTAACCCACGTGGAGCGTTATTTCGGCGATCTCGATGCCCCTTTCGCGGATGGTGTTCAGGATATCCGGCGTAAAATGCAGGCCGGCGGTCGGCGCCGCGATCGCTCCGCGATTATTTGCATATACGGTCTGGTAACGTTCGCGGTCGGTGTCTATGTCGTCGCGGCCACGTTTGATGTATGGCGGTAGAGGCGTTCGCCCAATGCGCTCAAAATGCTCTATAAGGTCGCCCGATCCCGAGAATCTAACAACGACTTTTCCATCGTCGCTGCGGTCAAGCGCCTCAGCCGTGAGAGATTCGTCAAATATGATTCGGCGTCCCGCTTTCAAGCGTTTTCCAGGCCGGGCGAGCGTCTCCCACACGCTGTCGCCGAGATCGCGGACGAGGAAAACCTCGACATTCCCGCCGCTTTCGGTCTTTCCGTACAAGCGCGCAGGGAAAACCTTAGTGTTATTCAGTACTAGCAGATCATCCGGCCGCAGGATTTCCGGCAACCTTTGGAACTCTGCATCATCATAAGAAGCG
>JBBQTV010000260.1:0-4336 GCA_038212935.1 Pyrinomonadales bacterium
GCATCGGGCGCATCGTGTTTCACAGAATCCGACGAGACCGGGACACCGTGTTTTACCCAAGCGAGGTGAGCGCCCCAAGGCGTTGCCAGAAAGGAGAGCTCGCGGCCTTTCGGATCGGGCGGTATCTTTTGCAAGATCGCATTTATATCTTGTGTCGCCTGCATCAGCACCTTGTCGTGATGATCAGACTCATAAGCCGGAACCATCATCGCTGAAAAACAGCTTCCAACGCCTGACGAACAATTAACGCCGTCGCCATCGATGTTATAGCTGCAGGCCCTTCCGGTGCACATTCCTTCGCGTGCTAGATCGTCGATCATATGATCCTCCGTAACTACTTTATTCCTAATTCCCTAAACCTTGCGGGAGGCTGCAGAAGCAAGAACTTTAGCCATGAACGGCTAACGGAAATTCGATATCAACACGACATCGGACGTCTCGCTTCCACGCGACATTGCAATAGTATCATTGCCCGGCAAGAGATCGAATCGATATATTCGATCGGACGCAAAATCGGTAATTTGCTTTGACTCGCCGGTCGCCAGGTCAAGCGACCAAATATTATCGACCTTGTCCGAGCCCGAAATGTAAAAGAGCAACCCCCCGTCAGCGGACCAGCGAATGTTTCGCGATTTAAGCGCGGTGGGCGTTTCGATCACCTGCAGCGGTTCGCCGCCGTCGATCGGCAAGACGGCGAGTCTCGCGGGTGAAGCCTGTCCGCCATCACCATACAAACAGACAAATTTTGAGCCGTCCGGCGAAAGCCGGGGCCGTCTCGCTTGAGCTGATGTCTCGGTCACCTGAACCGGTTCGCCGCCATCTATACTAACCCGCCATATGGTCGTGTTGTTTGCCATGTCCGTGATGTCGTAGATGATCCAGCGACCGTCCGGCGATATCTGCGGTTCGCCCTCGATCCCTTCATGACTGGTCAGCTGAACTTCGCGTTCGCCGTTGATGTTCATTCTCCACAGATCAGGGTTGCCCGAGCGGGTCGATACAAAGACTATGTGACTGCCGTCGGGCGTTACCGCAGGCGAGAAGTTCGAGACGGGAGCTCCTTTCGGGTCGAAAGTAAGCCGGCGATTGTCCGTTCCATCGCTTTTTATGCTCCAGATGTTCGGTGATCCCCTTTCGCGGACGGTATAAACGATGGTTCCATCCGGAGCCCAGGCTACGCCGGACATTCCTTCGTCGCGGCCGATCTCCGTCGTGAGCCGCTTTTCGGCAGTCTTACCGGCGGCGTCAACTGTCCAGATGTTCGCAACGCGGTTTTGCTGGACCGAGCCGATCGCGGTTCCGTCATACGAGACGCTGAGGCCCTGATAGCTCATCAGATCATTCGTGATGCGCCGCGGTTTGCCGTCAGGATATGAGATAAACCAGACCTGCGAGAGCTGGGTCTCGAGGTCGCGGCCGGCGATCACGACGCCGTCGCCTCCGTGCAGCCATCCCAATCCGCTGATCCGCAGAAATGGCGGGGCGGGCGTCCTTTTTTGGTCGCCGGTGATCGGATCGATCTCGACCAGATGACAATAGCTGTCCACCGGCGAAAAGACCGCGGCCATCAATTTTGAGCTGTCAGGCGACCATGTCGAAAGCAGATAGCGGTCACCGTTATCGCCGGTAGAAAGCTTTCTTTCGCCCGAGCCGTCGGAATTGGCAACATACAGATGGATCTCCTCGCGGACGAAGCTGATACGCGAACCGTCGGGCGAAAACTCGATCGGGCCGGTCAAGTTGGCCAACATCTTACGCGGCGTTCCGCCGAGGACAGGGATCTGGAAAAGGATCGCCGGTTCACGGGCCTGCCGGGTTATGAAATTGACGTGATTGCCATCGCGCGTGAATGATAGCCCGAGATAATTTACTGCCGCAGGAGGAACGGTCCTCAGCAGCGTGTCGGTTTCCGCTTGCTTTACCCAGAGGCTCTCCTGCCCTGCTTCGGCTACAACATACGCTACATATTTACCGTCCGGCGACAATGCAACCCGCTCCGAAGCAATGTTGCCGGTCGATGTGACCTTGGCGAACCGCATGTTCTGAAACGACTCGGCAGACATCGTCGGCAAACTTATAGTGTTCGAGGCTATGCCGGCAACGAGGATCACGCCGAACATGACCGCGACGCCTAGAAATGAGCGAATAGGATGTTCCCGAACCTCCGAGAATATCATCTGACTTATGGAATGCGTCTCAACCTGCGAGTGGCCGCCGGTCGAAAGCGGCCGCGCGAGCGAGTCGCCGGTGTGCCGGAGGCGGCCGGGATCGCTGAATCCTACTCGCTGTCCGGAACCGACCTCGAGGTTCAATTCGGCCCTCAGGTCCTTAAGGTCTGCAAGCAGTTCGCGTACGGTCTGGAATCGCTCGTCGCGGTTCTTGCGCAAACATTTGCGAACGAGGGCCTCGACGGAATACGGAACGTCAGGTGCGAGTTCCGTGACCGGGATCGGCTCTTTGTGAAGGATCATGCCGATGACATCAACATAGTTTTCGCCAAAGAACGGCATGCGGCCGGTAAGCATCTGATAGAAGACGGTGCCAAGGCTAAAGATATCGGACCGGCCATCGATCTCGAGCGCGCGGGCCTGCTCGGGCGACATATACGATGCGGTCCCGAGGATCATGCCCGGGTTTGTCCGGTGGGCGATTGTTTCCGCCTCAGGATCGGAGCTTCCGTCATTTTCCGTTAGCTTGGCAAGGCCGAAGTCGAGCACCTTTACGAGGCCGTCGGGGCGGACAATGATGTTGTCCGGCTTAATGTCGCGATGGACGACGTTGGCTTCGTGGGCGGCCGAGAGTGCTCCGGCGACCTGGATGGCAATATCCATCACTTGCCAAAGTTCCATCGGCTGACCTTTCAGAAGCCGTGAGATCGTCTCGCCCGGAACGTATTCCATGGCGATGAAGGGTGCCTCATATTCGTCGTTTATCTCATATATCGTGATTATGTTCGGATGATTCAGCCCGGAGGCCGTCTTCGCCTCGAGCACAAAGCGATGCATCCGGTCGGGTTCGGCCGCGACATTTGCGGGAAGGGTCTTGATCGCCAGGCGACGGCTCAACTTGGTATCTTCGGCAAGAAAGACCTCACCCATACCGCCCGTTCCGATCTTCTTGATTATTTTATAGCGTCCGAGCCATCCGTCCGTGAGCATATATTTCGAGCTCCGATGAGCGCCGCCACTGAATGGGCGACGCGAAAAGAACATTTGCGTGATGCCGGCGGGATGCCTGACATCGCCGTATACACCCCGACAAGAGAATATACCGTCACTTCAAGGTAAGGACGATACCTCGAAATGACTTTTGCGTAGAAATACGCAAAAAATATCATTTTATCGTACGGGCCGCGGATAAACGACCGGACTGCGATTCCCGTCCTTATCGACTGACCGAACGCCGAAGAAATAGTTGTCCTTCGACATATTCTGAACCACAAAGCTCGAAACATTGCCGACCGGGATGAAGTTCGTCCACTCTGGGGCTGATGTGTCGCGGTAAGCGATCTCGTAACCTGCCAGATCGGAATGGGTTATGGCGTCCCAACGAAGTTCGGTGTCGTTCGTTAACCGGCCGGTCACGATGCCGACATTCTTTGGTTTTGCCGGAGCCTTGGCAATGGAGGCGAGCGCCGCCAGATTTACTCGCGTCGCATTGGCGACGTAGCCGTAATCAACGAATTCGGGCGTATCGCCGAAAAACTTACCGCCTTCGGTGCGGACGTTTTGGTGCTGATGTGTGTAATCTTCGTCGGGTTCGGTGAAGCGAACGGCGGCAAAACCGCGTTCGAGGAACGGAATGTGGTCGCCGCCGCGGCCATAACGGTCACGCCGATAGATCATCCAAACCTTGAAATCCGTCAGGTAACGATCAGCCTGTTCTTTGATGTAGCGAGCAAGGTTCCGCGAGGGTGAATCGTTCTCGCCGCCGACGCTGCGGCGGATGTTCGCTTGCTGCTCGGTCTCGTTCGACGGAACTCCCTCGCTAAAAACGCGGACCCGGTTTCGGTGCGGCGAGTGTTTCAGCGTCGTGACGCCGCCGATGATGTCATTGGTGAACATCGCCTCGATATTCCAATTCTTCTGCTTTGCCTGCTCGGCAAAATACGTAGCTCCGAGTAGACCCTGCTCTTCCCCCGGTACGGCCATAAAGATGATGGTCGCGTCATATCGCTGCTTTGACATCACACGAGCAAGCTCGATGACGGCCGCGGTTCCGGAAGCGTCGTCGTTTGCGCCGGGCGCATCGCACTCGGCATTGGTCGGCGAAGTGCACATCGAATCGTAATGACCCGAAACAACATAAATACGGTCCGGATCGGTCGTGCCTTTCA
>JBBQTV010000261.1:0-4332 GCA_038212935.1 Pyrinomonadales bacterium
ATTCGACCATCTGCTGCGTGTGAAACGTGCCTTCTTTACCGGTGATGCCCTGAACGATCAGACGTGTGTTCTTATCAACTAAAATTGCCAAAGCGATGTCTCCTAAGGGTTTGAAATAATTCCAGAGTATAGCACGACCTATGTTTAGCGGCACAAATGCAGAAGTTTGTCGGACTTTCGCAGGTCGATACGGTGTCGTCGAGGTCAGGTCAAGACGCCACTCGTTCTCGCCTAGAGTCTGAACATAGAAGAACGTATCTCCGACATGGAGATCGTCCCGGATATGTAACGTGATTCATCAAATGCGGATCATTCTAGGGCCGTCATCGCGACGGCCTCTTTTTTTTTCTGAACCTGCGATCAAGTCCCGAAGGTCACTGATTTTTTTTCGCGAAACCTAACGCTCATCCATGCACTTTTTTGTTTGCAGAAGTTGGACTCATGGTATAGTTCTGCTAGTTTTCTTTCGTTCAATGGCAGAATGCAAGAAGCGTCAGCTCTCTCCGTACTTCAATGATGGAGGTTTTAGAATGAACAGAATGTTTACCCAACGGTACCGATCGGCCATGTTCCTGGCTGCAGTATTGACACTCTCCGTTTCCGTATTCGCTCAAAATAACGAAACCAATATAAGCAAAGACCTTTCGGCGTTGCAGGCGAATCGAACCGTGTATATTGAAGGTACGGAGAGTAGCAAGCTCCGGGCCATACCGATGATTCAGAAGCGAACTAACCTTAATGTCGTAACTGATAAATCGAAAGCGGATTTTGTGATCAAAGTCGGATACGATTACACACAACAGTACGACAACCCGTCCGAATTACGAACGAAGATGCCGCGATTGGTGGAGAGCACCCAGCCGGTTCCATTGCTTACCACTAACGAGAGCCGAATGATCACAAATCTTCAAACTTCCCTTCTTGTGATCTACCATCCGGACGGCGCAGAGCCGAAAACGGTATGGAGCAAAAGCAAGTCCTCACGGATCAGCGATGTTCCGATGTACGGCCCCATACTAAGCCGTCCGTTCGATCTGGATCCGCTGCCGGCAAAGTATTATTCGAAGTTTGATAAGGACCTGGAGCGACTGATCGACGATCTCGCCAAAGAGCTTAAGAAATAATCAATTCTACTGATCGTAGAAAGACCCGAACCTTGTTGCCGGTTCGGGTCTTTTTTGATCGATTTCGACGTCCTTAAGGTCTAATGCCGTTGGTTAAGTTGGACGGGACGCCTAGTTACGAACCGGATTCTCCATGTAATAGGTTGCCTTCGGTGTGCCGTTCTCGCGTTTGTAGATCGCGACGGACATCACATTTTCGGGCAGTTTCGTTTCTCCGCAAGCTCCTTTCTGTGAGGCACGGTAGAAGATCATCGTCAGGTCTTTTGAGATCTCCATCGACTTCATCGGCGAAAGCGAGAATGATTCGATCTTGCAGGTCGGATCGAAGGCTGACTTCGTATACGCATCCGCTCCGACGACAGTACCGGACCTTCCGCTTCCTACGATGCCATCTGCAAGCAACTCCCGGAAACCTTTCTGGTCGCCGGCCTTCCATGTTTCCCAGAGCTTTTTCTCGGAGTCCGCAATATCGTTCGGGGCGGCGGAGAGGCTGGCGAGTTCCTTTTCTTTGTCAAACGGTGTGGTTGGCTCGGCATACTCGCCTTTGGCGTCTGCGGCCGGAACTTCCTGATAATACATTGCCTTCCACGCGTCGCCTTCTTTTACATAAAGGACAGCAATGTTGGTTGGGTCAGGTCCTGATTTCCCATCGCATTTAATATCGGCGGTCGCCTTGAATGTCATCAGAGCGACACCGTCGGCAAGCTGGTGCACTTTCTCATCAGAAAATGCGAGATCTTTCATTTCGCATTTGTGTTCGGTCCAGCTCTTCATCGCGGCGGCCCGGTCGGAGGCGCCGTTATAGCCGACGTTGACAAATCTCGACGCCATGTAGGTCTCTAGGCCGCCGGCGTTTCTGGATGCCCAGTCTTCCCATGCTTTCTTTTCGATAGCCATGAGTTCTGCGGCCGTCGGGGCTGCAGGTTTGGCTGCTGTAGCAGAGTTTGCAACATTGGCATTCGTAGCATTACTACCGTTCGCGGTGCTATTTGCGTTATTGAGCGGCGTCGTTTCGCACGCTGTTAAACCAAAAACGGCCAGTGCCAATATGGTCGTACCTAAATAGATCTTCATCGGGGGCTCCTTATTTCAAATTGATTGATCTCCAGAGAATTCTTATTGAATTCACCGAACCGGAAGGAGGTAAAAGCACAGTTGGGGAATGATACATCAATTTCGAAGCAGTACAAGCTATTTCTTACGCAGGAAAAGGCTTATTCGGTGCCCGTTTCAGGTCGTTCATTATTTCACCGGAGAATCTCATCATTTTTTTTTGAACATTTTACAACGCCAAAGCGTTTGCACTTTGTCATTACGGGCACTGTCAGTTTATGCAATGGGGTGGGTGCGGCCCCGGAAACTCGAATTTCGCAACACAACCAAAGCCTTCTATAGCAGGAACTCCGAACCATGCGGCAGCTTTACTCATTTTATTACGACGCCTTTTGGATCGCCCTTAAGTCGATCCTTGAACACAAACTGCGCGCATTGCTGACGCTGCTCGGGATCATCATTGGTGTGGCGGCCTTTGTGGTTGTCGGTTCAGCCATCGCGGGCCTGAAGACGTATGTGGTCGATCAGGTATCAAAGGTTCTTGGGTCAAATCACTTTATGATCACGCGGATGGCGTCGATGGGTGAAATGTCCGACGAGGAGTACGAACGCCGCAATCGACTATATAAGGACGTAACCTGGGAAGAGTTTGAGTACGTCCGCGACAATTGCCAACTCTGTTCCTACGTCGGTGCACAACTAAATGCAGGAACTGACCTAAAGGAAGGTACGGTCGAGCTTCCGTCAACGCGTGTGATCGGCGTCACCGGCAACATGTACGAGATCGAGGACAAGACGTTGTCGGCCGGGCGGTTCTTTTCGGGTGAAGAGGTTCATCGTTCCGCTAGGGTCGCCGTGATCGGGGCGGATGTCGTTGAGAAATTCTTTGAATTCTCAAATCCCATCGGGCAGACGATCAGGGTCCGCGGCGTTCCGGTCAGGATAATCGGCGTCGAACAAAAACGCGGATCATTCTTCGGCCAATCGCAGGACCGGCACTTGTACATTCCGGTAACACTGCATCATCAGATCTTTAATCGCACGGGAGGTTTCCAGATCCACGGCAAGACCATCGAAAAGGAACATTTTAAAGAATCTATAGACGAAGCTCATCTTCTGCTCCGAAACAAACGAAGGCTTCTGGGCAGCGATGAGGACACTTTCTCGGTGGTAAATGTCGACGAGTTCAATTCAACAATGGATCAGGTGACGGGCGCGATCGGCATGGTCGTCCTGCCGATCACTATGATCATCCTGGTGGTTGGCGGGATCGTGGTGATGAACATCATGCTCGTATCAGTAACGGAGAGGACTTTCGAGGTCGGCCTGCGAAAGGCGATCGGTGCAACGCGGAATCAGATAATGCTTCAGTTCCTTGTCGAATCGGCCCTGCTCTGCGTAGTTGGCGGCATCATGGGCCTGATACTTTCGGTCGGGGCCACCCAGTTGGTCGGATATTTACTCCAGATGACGATGACAATACTGGTGCGCGACGCCGTGATCGCGGTGGTGGTCTCTAGTGTGATAGGCATCGTGGCCGGGATCTATCCCGCGTGGAAGGCATCGCGATTGGATCCGATAGTTGCGTTAACGCAGAATTAGGAATGCCACAGAGAACACAGAGGTTTCGAGTTCTTTTTATCGAGACCGAGAATCACTTCGTATCGATCAATAAAACTCTCCGTGCCCTCTGTGGCTAGATAGGTTTGTTATGAAAGTCTCAGCATCATTACCGGTTGAAGTTCTGAAGATGGCGTATGACAGCGTCATCTCCCATAAGTTCCGTTCATTCTTGACCATCCTTGGCATCGTCGTCGGAATTTTGACGGCGGTTGTCGTTGCATCGCTTTTGACCGGAATGCGGCAAAGCATAGTCGCGATGTTCGAGGAATACGGGACGAACAACATCTATCTTTTTCACCTTTCGACCGGTTTTGGGCCCAGCAATCGAGACGAGCGTAATCGCAAGCCGTTGACGCAGGACGATGCCGATGCGATCGCTGCACAGGCCACGACGGTCGCGGACGTTTCGACGGTTGCGGTCAGCATAGGCTCGTGGGGTACCGGCTTCGACGACAACATGATCTATGAAGATAAGAACTACCGCTGGGCGAGTACCGACGGCGTTACAGCGAATTATGCCCAGATTTCGAAC
>JBBQTV010000262.1:0-4323 GCA_038212935.1 Pyrinomonadales bacterium
CCTCGCTGTCGAAGCGCTCAACCGGGCGATCAGGCTAGAACCCGAACGCATGGCCGGGATTCACCTGATTCTCGCCCGGGTGTACCAGCTCGCCGAAATGCCCCAAATGGCCTCCAAGGAATACGAAACCTTCCTTGCCAAGCGCCCCGAGCACCCCGACAAAGCCAAGTTCATAAAGTTCATCGCAGCCAACCCTGAATAGAAGGCTGGGGCACGGAAAATCGACGTTTGATGTGAGAAAACGTTCCAATTCTCAGAGAAATGGGTCGTCGGCTGAGAGAAAACGAGACTTTTCTCACAGAAAATAATTGCAGGCTCACGGAAAACGTTTCAATTCTCATAGAAAACGGTCGTAGGCTGAGAGAAAACGTTCCAATTCTCATAGAAAACGTTCGTCGGCTGAGAGAAAACGTTCCAATTCTCACAGAAAACGATCGTTGGCTGGGAGAAAACGTTCCAATTCTCACAGAAAACGGTCGTAGGCTCAGAGAAAACGGCCGTAGTCCGAGAGAATACGCTCGAACTACGACCGCAAATCGGCAAAATGCTTCGATCAGCCTTACGGGCGGGCGTTGTAGAAGGCGATGAAGTCGGTGGTGATGTCGGCTTTTTCGTTGCCGATTGCGATCAGGAGGCCTTCGCGGTCCTTGGCGATGTCGAAGACGAGGGCGTAGCCTTTCGCTTTAGCAAACTCGGTCAGGGCTTTGCCGATATCGGCCTGGATCGGCCCGAGCACGACCTGCAGACGCCGATTATAGCTGGCCTGTGCATCCTCTTGTTTGAATTTGGCGTCGCGCGAGAGCTTATCGGCCTCGTCAACCTTCGCCTGGGCAGCACCTTGATTAAAGGGAACTGCGCCGGTCTGGGCTTGGGTGCGGAGAGTTTCGATCTCTTTGTTGAGCGACGCGAGCTTTGTGGCCATCGCCTCTAGCTCCTTCTGACGCGGCGCGAACTCCGCGTCTAACTTATCGAGCGCACTGATATATTTCGTGATGCCTTTTTCTAAGCCAAAAGCGTTTGTGTTGATGACGGCAACCTTGCCGGTATCGGCGGTCTGAGCCTGAGTATTTGAAACAAAAGAAAGAAGGCAGATGGCGCTAAGCGCCGCAACGGTAAAAAATTTCATGTCTGGTCGGAACTCCTAATATTTATTGAACTGGGAATCGTAAGATGCTTGGACAAGCAGTTGCGATAGCTTGGTGGGATTGTAGCATTTGCCGCGGGGGAATTCGCCGGTGTGATACCTATTTGGCCGGCGGCACGCGTTTGGGTATAAGAAATGGAAAATGTCCGAACAATTTCACTGGTATTGGCGGCGATAAGTTTTGTGAGCGTGATCGGCGGGGCGGTGTATGAGCATCTGGCGGTCGTGCCGGTGTGGGCGTCGGCGGTGCCCGCTTCGCTGACGATGTTTCAGGGCGAATACGCTCTCGCCGCGGGGCGATTCTGGATACCGATCCATCCGGTCACTCTGGTTTTGCTGGTCGCCGCCCTGATATTGAACTGGCGTACCGAACGGCGGGGTCACATCATCGCGACCATCGCAGGCTACGCCGCCGTGCTGGCGATAACGACCGTCTGGTTCGTACCCGAACTCATGGCCATAACCCAATCCGCCTATGCCCAAACCATCGACCCCAACCTAACCCAACGCGCCCAAACCTGGGAAACCTACAGCCTCATCAGACTAGCTTTCCTGATCATTTTGGCGATCAATCTGCTCTTCGGATTGAGCAAACGATGCGATACGCTCGAAAAGTAAGCCGACGGTCAAACTTTAGACTTGTGATAAGGTGAACAGTCTGTGCAACAAGAAAAGCTTGAGCGAACAACGATAAATGAAAATGAAAAACAGATGTTTACGCAAGTTGGTGCAAAATACGCATTACTATGCTCCGTTTTCGGTCTTCTGATCGCAGGAGCGATTTCTGCAGTTCTTTTCGCATCTGTAGGCATTGGCCTTCATGAGATAATTCTTATCATACGGACGCCCGTCGCTGTCGCGGTGTTCTCGCTTTTTGCCTCCGCATTCCTATTGGGACGTGCATCAGGAGCCCTTATTCGCCGCTTTGGGATTGGCAGCATCGCAACACCGTTGATAAGTATCGCGTTGGCCTTTTCCTGCGCTGTGGCCGCGACCACGGCAGGCGTCGTAACTGGTATTTTGGGACATAATTCCAACGATTCTTTTGCGATGACCTGGATTCTCCAGTTAATAGGTACGATAGTCGGGATAGGATCGGTCCCCGCGATGATACTCGGTCTCAGCTTTTGGGCAATGATCCGTGCATCGGTAAATTCACATCATTCTTCTCCGCAAATTCGATAGCTTCTTCGTAGCCGGCGTCGGCGTGGTGCTTCAGTCTTCTCTACCAGACAGTCTCGACATTTTTAAGTTGCCGAACTCGGCTATCGCTCGAAATCAGCGGAACATTGAGGTGTAGCGCGGTTGCGGCGATGATGCGGTCAGGCATGTCGGGAACGGTGGTCCGAGGGATCAGCGCGACGGATTGCGCGATCTCTCGCCCCAAGTCGACAAACACAAGCCCAGATGTCGGAGTTATGAATGATTTCTCGACTTCCGCAAGGAGTTCGGCAGGAATGCGGTTCTTGTCCACCAAATAAATGAGCTCAACAAGCGAAATGCTGGCAACAAGGATCTGGCCATCGCGGAGTGCCGTTTGTAAGGCATGCTGGCCGGCAGTGGATGGAAGCTGGGGCTGACTGAAATACCAGATCAGCGCGTTCGTGTCGAGAAGTACGGTACCCATCAGCTAGTTTTCGTCGTCCGTATCCTTGGTGTACCCGCGCCACATTTCATTACGAACCTCGCGCAGATCAGCGTCGGTAAAGTTGATATTCAAGTGCGAAAGCGAGCCCTGCAACGAACGCCGCGGCGCTTGTGGCTTTTCCTTCTCGGTTAAAAACTCTGCAAAGTCCAATACTTCCTGTTGGCGAGCCTTGGGCAACGCTTTCAATTTTTCGACTACTGCATCTTCAACTGTCATAGCCTATACCTCAACGTGATTCTAGCATGCGAAATCGGGAAATCGAGCGCTTCCGTTCTATCATTTCGAACGCATCGGAATTTTCACCTCGTTCCGCTCTGCAAATTCGATAGCTTCTTCGTAGCCGGCGTCCGCGTGGCGGATGACGCCCATGCCGGGGTCGGCTGTTAGTACGCGTTCGATGCGGCGAGCGGCCTCGGGGGTGCCGTCGGCGACAATGACCTGGCCCGCGTGGAGCGAATAGCCGATGCCGACGCCGCCGCCGTGATGGAGCGAGACCCACGTCGCGCCGCCGGCGACGTTTATCATAGCGTTGAGATAAACCCAATCGGCGATAGCGTCGCTGCCGTCTTTCATCGATTCGGTCTCGCGGTTGGGCGAGGCGACGCTGCCGCAATCGAGATGATCGCGGCCGATGACGATCGGAGCTTTCAGCTCGCCGGACGCGACCATTTCGTTTAGCTTCAAGCCAGCCTTCGCCCTCGCTCCGTAACCGAGCCAGCAGATGCGTGCGGGCAGGCCCTGAAATTCGACCTGCTCTTGCGCCATCGTAAGCCAGCGGGCGAGATGGTCGTCCTCAGGGAAGAGGTTCATGATCGCTTCGTCGGTGCGGTAGATGTCCTCTTTGTCGCCCGACAGAGCGACCCAGCGGAACGGCCCTTTGCCCTCGCAAAACAGCGGGCGGATGTAGGCCGGCACGAAGCCAGGATAGTCGAACGCATTCGCGACGCCGTTGTCTTTTGCACGCTGGCGGAGGTTATTGCCGTAGTCGAAGACGATGCTTCCGCGACGCTGGAATTCGAGCATTGCCTCAACGTGCCGGGCCATCGAATCCATCGCACGGCGTTCATATTCAGCCTGGTTGGATACGCGGAATTCCTTTGCCAGCTCCACTGACATGCCGACCGGAATGTAGCCGTAAAGAACGTCGTGGGCCGAGGTCTGGTCGGTGACGACGTCAGGAGCGATTCCGCGCTCGAGCATTTCCCAATGCACCTCGGCCGCGTTGCCGAGTAGCGCGATGGACTTCGCTTCTTTCGCGGCGATGGCGTCGTTTGCGATCGCGATCGCGTCGTCAAGGTCTTTCGCGGCAACGTCTACCTGCTTTAGCTGCAGCCGGCGTTCGATACGCCACGGGTCGACATCAACGAGCAAACCCACGCCGCCGTTGAACGTGATCGCCTGCGCTTGTGCTCCACCCATTTCGCCGAGTCCGGCGGTCAGCACGAGTTTACCGGCGAGCGTTCCCCAGCCGTGTTGACGGGCGAGCGAGCCGAATGTTTCGTATGTACCTTGGAGGATGCCTTGGGTACCG
>JBBQTV010000263.1:0-4301 GCA_038212935.1 Pyrinomonadales bacterium
TCGAACGCGCTGCCCGGCTACACGAATCGGCAACTCGCACGTTTTGTTAACAAAGCTGCGTTGACGTTCGAAGAGGCGATGCCTTTCTTTGGTGAAAAGGGCGTCGTGACGGGAAACCCGGTTCGCAAAGAATTTTTTGACGTAAAGCCCAAGGAGCGAAGCGGGAAGTTTCACGTCCTGATCTTTGGCGGCTCGCAGGGTGCAAGGGCGATCAATAATGCGATGGCAGAAGCTCTCGAACATCTGTCGGACATCGAAGAAGGGCTTTCTATCACGCACCAGACCGGCGACGCCGACTATCTGAAGATCCGTGAGTCGTATGACCGATCTGCTTTCGCCGATGCGGATGTTCGGCCGTTTATTTCGAGCATGTTCGAAGAATTTGAAAAGGCTGATCTCATCATTTGCCGAGCCGGGGCGACGACTTGTGCCGAGCTAGCCGCCGCAGGGAAGGCTTCGCTGATGATCCCGCTGCCAAGCGCGGCCGACGATCACCAGCGAAAGAACGCCGAGGCTTTGCAAAAGGCCGGAGCGTCCCGCGTTTTGCTCCAACGCGACTTGGACGGAAAGCGACTGGCCGAAGAGATCAAGAAGCTGAGTTCGTCGCCTCAAGAGATAACCGGGATGGAATTGGCGGCAAAAAAACTAGGAAGATCCGATGCCGCCGAGCGGACGGCAGATTTGATCGAAGATCTGAGAAAGAATGTTTAGACACGTAAAGAAAATACATTTTATTGGCATCGGCGGAATAGGCATGAGCGGCATTGCCGAGGTGCTTTGCAATCTGGGCTTCGAGGTTTCGGGTTCCGATATCAAGCGTTCGAAAAACACGGATCGTCTCGAAGAGCTATACGGCGTGCGGATCTCCGAGGGCCATCAAGCCGAGAACGTTAAGGATGCCCAGGTCGTCGTATATTCGTCTGCCGTAAATGACGACAACCCGGAGGTTATTGTTGCCAAACAGAACGGCGTTCCCGTTATTCCGCGTGCCGAGATGCTAGCGGAATTGATGGTTCTGAAGCCTTATGCAGTCGCTATTTCGGGAACTCACGGCAAGACATCGACGACGTCAATGGTGGCAACGATCCTCAAGCACGCCGGAGTCGATCCAACGACTGTGGTCGGAGGGATAGTCGAAACGCTAGGTTCAAACGCGCAGCTTGGATCGTCAGAGTGGTTTGTCACGGAAGCCGACGAAAGCGACCGTTCTTTCTTGATGCTTTATCCGACGATCGCTGTCGTGACCAACATCGATAAAGAGCACATGGAATCATACAAAGGCATGGACGACGTCGTTCAATGCTTCACTGATTTCGTCAATAAGGTTCCGTTCTTTGGTGCTGCGATCATCTGCCTCGATGATCCGAATGTTCAGCTGATAATTCCTAAGATCAAACGACGGCGGGTCACCTACGGCCTGACCGCTCAAGCTGACATCTCTGCACACGGCATTCGCTACAACGATGATTTCGGCTCAACATTCACGATATGGAAAGGAACAGATGTGCTCGGCGAAGTAAACTTGCCCGTTCCCGGCAAACACAATGTGTATAACGCTTTGGCGGCAACGGCGGTTGCTCTCGAATTGGAAGTGCCGTTCGAAAAGATAGCCGCGGCGATCGCTATTTTCAAAAACGCAAATCGCCGATTTCAGTTCAAAGGAAACGTGAATGGTATTACCGTCGTCGATGATTATGCTCACCACCCGACCGAGATACTAGCGACGCTTTCCGCCGCGAAGAATGCAGCTGCCGGTCGCCGAACCGTTGTTGTTTTCCAACCGCATCGTTTCACACGTACACAAGAACTTATGGATGAGTTCGCGTTGGCCTTCAACAATGCTGACGTGCTTTATGTCCTCGATATATACGCGGCGAGCGAGACGCCCATCGAAGGGATCAATGCTCAGATCCTTACCGAAAATATTAAAAAATATGGACACAAAAACGCGAACTATATTGGCGACATCGAGTCCGCGGCGCAGAAAGTTGCAGGGTCTCTTGAGCCCGGCGACCTTGTTCTAACCTTAGGAGCCGGCACCGTTACGCGAATCTCTGATGAGATCGTTGGAGCACTTCAGTCGGGCAACACACATTAGGAGCCGTTCCCAGGCATATGGCAGCAAAGAAACGAAAACAGTTAGCGGTAAAGAGACCTGTTCGGAAGCCGGCGAAATTTCGCCGGAAAACGTCTGGAACGGGTTCTTCTCGTTCTTCGAATCTTCTTGGCGGGAATCTCCTCCCCCTCTTTTTGAGCTTTTGCATCGTCTTCTGCCTGATAGTAATCGGTTTTCTCGGGTTCAACTCGGTGACATCCTCCGCGTTCTTTCAGGTTGCTTGGATCGACATTAGGGGAACGGAACGGTCATCGCGCGAAGCGATCGAACGCATCGCGAGTGCGCAAACGGCAACGGCTGGCGTTTGGAATGCGGACCTGATGGAGATAAAGGCAAAGGCCGAGAAAATGCCTTATGTACGATCCGCAGCAGTGTCACGTGTGCTGCCGAATGGTATTCGAATTGACATATTCGAGCACATGGCCGCAGCTCTAATTCGCGTTCAGGATCAAGATCATTTGGTGAGCTCCGACGGGGAGATCCTGGGTAAGGCGGAAGTCACGGAACCCGACTTTCCGTTCGCAATGGTCGGATGGAACGAAGAAAAGAGTGAAAGAGCAGACAAAGAAAATCGCGAACGGTTGAAACTATACCAGGCAATGCTCGAAGAATGGCGAACCTATGGAATCGTTAGTAAGGTCGAGATGCTGGATATGACTTCGGTCAGGGAACCGCGCGTTAAGGTTGAAGAATCTGGTAAGACGGTTTCGCTCGCCGTAGGCCGGGATAACTTTGGCGAGAATCTGGACCGAGCTCTACGTGCGATCGCCGGCAAAGGTGATGCATTCGCAGGTGTTCAGTTGATAGGTGCAAATCTAATTCTCGAGCCGAGAAAGCAGGAAAAGGGAACTGCATCCCAATAAGATGCATTGAGGTACTGGATATGAAGCATGACATTCACGCTATCGGACTCGACGTTGGGACGAGCAAAATTCGATGCGTTATCGGCGAGGCAGCGGTAACGGGCAAGTTGAACGTTCTAGGCGTTGGCACGGCTGAGTCGAAAGGGTTGCGTCGCGGCATCGTAACCGGGGCCGAGGCCGTAGCGGAGGGAATCCGAAAAGCCGTTGGAGATGCCGAAAGGATCAGCGGGTTGGAGGTGCATTCGTGTCAGGTAAATCTATCGGGCGAACATTTTCGTGGCGAGAATAAGAATGGAGTGGTGGCCGTGGCGGGGGCCGCCCGCGAGATATCGACGGAAGATGTCCAGCGGGCGGTCGAATCCGCGAGCGCGGTACAACTTCCGTCTGGCTGGGAGGTCTTTGATCGACTTCCGCAAGAATTCATCATCGATGGCCAGGACGGCATTACCGAACCGATCGGAATGAGCGGTTCGCGACTCGAGGCATTGGTTCACATAGTCACAGGCCCGAGTGCAGGGCGCCAGAACCTTGAAAAGGCGGTAAGGCGAGCGGGTCTGGAAGTCGACCGAATGATGCTTGAGCCGCTTGCAGCCGCAGAAAGCACTTTAACGGATGATGATCGCGAATATGGCTGCGCGATCGTAAACATCGGTTCAGAAATAACGAGCCTGATGATTTTCGGTCGCGGAGCCGTGCAACATACGGCGGTCTTTCCCTTCGGAGGACTCCATTTTACAAAGGATATCGCGATGGGCTTACGTGTTTCAATGCAGGAGGCTGCAAAGATCAAGCATGATCATGGTTGCGTCGCTTCATTTTTAATAGATGATGACGAACGTCAGGAACTTATCGAGATAGTGCCTGTCGGTCGAAACGAAACACGGGGGCTTTCTAAGGAGATCCTCTGTGACATTATGCAGCCACGGGCTATAGAACTCCTTCAACATGTCGCCCATGAGGTTGCGGCCGCACGCGCCCAGATACCAAGCGGTGTGGTTCTGACTGGAGGAGGTTCTGGCCCACGGGGCATGGTAGAAATTGCCGAGCAGGTTTTTGATTCTCCAACGCGACTTGGCGTTCCCGATCGTACACACTTCGGCGGCCTTGCTGACGATGTTGGATCGCCGGACTGGGCGGTAGCGTGTGGCCTCGCCTTGTCTTCTTTGCGGTCGCAAACGCGTGACATCGGATCTGGCGGACGCGGATCGAATGTCGTCGCCACATGGTTAGAAACTTTTCGCGAAAAATTTCGCTAATATCCTCATCCTGACTGGATTTTTACCACAAAGCGTTGTATGCTCTTACGCCATCAGCACAATATA
>JBBQTV010000264.1:0-4298 GCA_038212935.1 Pyrinomonadales bacterium
GTCCTGGATCAGCTTCGTTAAGAGCGGATCGAATTTGCTTGCGTCTCCCACCACGGCATCAAGCTCACCCAAAAACACTTTCGCCTGAGCGTGCTCTTTCAAGGCTTCACTTACGAGTTCCACTAGGGCTTCGTCGCCGTCGTCCTGAAGGCTGGGATAAAAGACTGTTTCCTCAACATGAGCGTGAGCTTCGAGTTCCGCTTTGATCTCTTTGAAGATTCGCGGGTGCTCCCCCGGCTGAGCCGACTCGACCTTCCCAAATAGTTCCTCGACGATTTTGTGATCCTGTTCTAACAGCTCGATCGCATTCATGATTTGTTCTCCTAATTTCTATACGGAGACGCTAGTGTAGGCCGCCCCCGGCCGCGCGGTATGTACGGTTGAAAACATAATATAAAAATTGGCGGCGCCAACGCTGAGGTGAGAATGCCGAGATGGAACAACTGGATTTCAGTTCAGATCTTTAAAGCTTGATGAAGATGCGGCGGCAATAGAGCAGCCACATTAGGAAGAGACAGAAGAGGATGAATGTGAGGGCATAGGCGAGCGAGGCGTTGGCTAAGACCGCAGAAGTGAAGCAACTGATCGCGCGTTACATCGCAAAGGCGAACGAGCAGGAATCGCGGCTTGAGCAGATCGAGGCCGAACGCAAATCCGCCCAAGCCGAAAAAGAACGCCTCGAACGCGAACTCGCGACCGAGATCAAAAACTTCGAGGTCGGCTGAGTCAGCGGCCTTCCGGATTTAGTTTGTGGCCTTCTATTCATACTTTAATTAGTTTTCATTCGATCGACCTGACGTCATGCCCGAACATCGGAAGTTTCGCATAGATGATCCCCGATAGGGATATCAGATGGAACAAAATAGACGTTTGGAATGAATGTTGAAGACGGGATGAAACGGTGCGTTGGAAGGGTCCTGTGATTGAAGCTGATGGCGTGCCGGATCAAGGTGATTGTCGCAGGTTTGCGTGATGGATGGAATTCGCGGCACCGATATTTCGAGGTGACCCATCATCCAGCCATTCGTCACGATCGTGCCGACATCACGCTCCCGATGAAATCCGCCATACACCCGACCGGACACCCGCATCCCGCGACACGTCAATCGACCGTCACCGCGATCCCGCTACAACGCTTTGACCATTCAGAAACCGATTAGACCTTGATGAAAATTTGGCGTCGGTATAGGAGCCACATCAGGAAAAGCCAGAAAAGGATAAAGCTGACGGCGTAGGCGAGCGAGGCGTTGAGCGGCGCGAGCCACGAGAGATAAAATGTGGAAAAGATCCATTGCTGCAGCGAGATGTCTTTGCCCGCCGGGCCCGCGAACTTTACCAGGTTCAGCATCCGCGCCATGATGCCCGAAAAGACAAAAAGTGCGAGAGCATTCACGCCAAAAATAACGAACGGCCGCGCCCAACGTTTGTAGCCTTTAATGTCGATCAGGTAATAGCAAACGCCCAGCGTCAGCAACGCAAGTCCCGTCGAATAAACAACATACGAGCTCGTCCATAGCGATTTGTTCAGCGGAAAGACCAAACTCCACGCCCACCCCAACGCCAGCAGAAGCGTTCCCCAAAAGAAAAGCCCTGTAACTTTTCGCAAACCGGCGTTCTTTGCTGCGATCGATGGATCCCCGCTCGCATCCTCGACGCCATCTTTTTTCATCAGCCACGTCCCCGTCAAAACCCCGGAGATCGTTGTGACCACAGCCGGAATCGTCGACAAGATGCCTTCGGGATCAAAGACTTTTCCCGCCTTCCACATATGATCGACGCCCAAAATCACGCGGTCGAAGAACGCGGCCATGTTGCACGCCTTGCTGTCGATCGAAGCGATTTCACATCCCGGAACCGGAACCGCGGTCATCAAGATCCAATATCCGACCAATAAAAGCACGCCGATAACCGTCTGCTGTCTCCAACTTGTGTGGATAAAGATCAGCGAGACAAGGAGATAGCAGACGGCGATCCGTTGAAGCACGCCCGGTATCCGCATTGTCCCGAAGTCGTACCACACGAACGGCGTCCCGGCCATCCAAAGAACAAAAACGGTCAGGGCCGTAACACCGGCAATGATCGCCGCAAGCCTCTTCTTGTCTGCCAGATAAAGGAATAGCCCCGCCGAAAGGCCAAGCATTATCAGCAGTTTAACGGCCTGATTGAGATCAGTTTCGCCGAAGACGAAGAACGGGATCATCGACATCAGCAGCCCCAGAGCAAAGATGAGCCCCGCCCGCTGAAATATCTTTAGATAAACGCTGCGGTCGATCCCCTCGGCCATCCGCCGCCCAAGCGAGATCGGAATCGCAACGCCTACAATGAACAGAAAAAAGGGAAAAACGTAATCGGTAGGAGTAATCCCGTGCCATTCCGCATGTTTTAGCGGCCCGTAGATGCTCGACCACGTTCCCGGATTGTTTACCAGGACCATCCCCGCGATCGTCATCCCGCGAAACGCATCTAGAGATATAAGTCGTTGTTGAGCAATTGTTTCCGCCATTTAGATCGGTCTGGAAACTGAAGTTTACCACCCGTGGCGGATACGCGTCGAGGTAATATGGGCAGTATGATGACGCGAATGCCAGGCGTAAAGTCCAGTCATTCGCTCGATCGTCCAGGCTCCGGTCTCAGGATGGATGAATTCGCGTACAAGATCGGCTTCGGACATATTTCGGAGCAGCTCGACCCAACGCGTATGGATCGCGTCGATCAACGCCAGCGATACATCCACAGGTAGGCGGCTATCGGCAAGTTCGGCCCAGCGATCTTCGTGATAGGGCAGGATCGTCGGCGGGGTATCTTCTGTTAATGCAAGCTTTACGCGGAGGAGCGAGTTCATGTGGCTATCTGCCAAATGGTGGACTGTCTGCCTTAACGTCCATCCGCCCTCGCGATAAAACGTACCAAGTTGGGCATCACTCAACCCATCGACCGCGGTCGAAATATTCGCCGGCAAATTTGCAAGCGTGTTTATATTTTCACTCAACGAAGCGTACGCAGCCGGGTCGAACTTTCCGATCGGAAATCTTGGATCAGTCATAATTTGCTAGCCGAAGTAAACATCTTCGAACCGCGTAAATTGCTTAAGGAAGGCCATTTTTATCGTGTCGGTCGGGCCGTTTCGCTGCTTTGCGATGATTATCTCGGCGATATTCTTTTTCTCCTCCGGGATCTCATCTTCACTTTTCGCATAATAGTCCTCGCGATAAATAAACGCAACGACGTCCGCGTCCTGCTCGATACTCCCCGATTCGCGAAGGTCGGACATCATCGGTTTCGGCGGGTTACGAGCCTCCGGTGCACGAGAAAGCTGTGAAAGGGCCAGTACCGGAGCGTTAAACTCCTTGGCCAAAGACTTTAGATCACGCGAGATCTGCGACACTTCCTGCTGACGATTCTCATTTCGGCGTGTTCCGCCGCCCATCAATTGCAGATAATCAACGACGATAAGATCGAGACTTCCCTGTTCGACTGCCAAACGCCGCAGCTTCGCCCGCATCTCCAAAACCGAGATACCCGGTGTGTCATCAATGTAAAGCCGCGTTTCCGATAGGTCTGCAATGGCCTCCGCCAGTCGCCCCCAGTCCTTGCTTGAAAGCATACCAAGTCTGAGATTTCGGGCATCGACAGACGCCTGAGCACTAAGCATACGCATTACGAGCTGTTCCTTCGACATTTCGAGCGAAAACACAGCCACACATGCCTTCTCACGAACGGCGGCACGCTGAGCGATGTTTAGGCACAAGGCAGTTTTTCCCATCGAGGGACGTGCCGCAACGATGATCAAATCACCTTGTTGAAATCCGGAGGTAATGTTATCGAGGTCGCGAAAGCCCGTGGACAGCCCAGTAAGTGCGTGCGAATCGCGTTTAGCAAACTCCTGGATCTTGGTAAAAACATTCTCGGCAATCGGACGAATTCCCTCAAATCCCTGCCGCGCTTTCTGTTCGGCGAGCGCAAAGATCATCTGCTCCGCGTGGTCGAGGACGATGACCGCATCCTCTTCTTCCTCGAGAGCTTCGCTCGTTATCTGGTTGCACGTTCGAACCAGATCCCGCATCATCGATTTTTCTTTAACGACCTTTATGTAATCTGCCAAATCGGAGAAATGCGGCAGGCCGTACGTCAGATTGGCAATGGTCGCCACGCCGCCGATCGATTCGACGGAACCATCTTTCTTCAGTTCCTCGGCAATGAGTATTGGGTCGATCCGTTTTGACGAATCGAACAATGCCGTCATTGCCCCGTAGATCCGGCGATGGAGCGGCGAGTAGAAGTCTTCCGCCCTCAAGTGT
>JBBQTV010000265.1:0-4290 GCA_038212935.1 Pyrinomonadales bacterium
GTCAGCTAACCTCGTAGGTGTGGCAAAGAAGTTACTGCGATCCATCCGACAAAAGTCGCGATTTGTGTGTGCTTCGCGCTCTGCTTCTTCAACATCTAAAAGCAGACACTCGGTCTTCTCAAAGAAAAAGATCCCGCAGCCCAGAAAACTGCGGGATCTTTTTGTTTATCTAAGCACGCCGTCGAGTAAAGCACAATACGGCGATAGAACTGACTACGTGGCTCGACCGAAATCGTCTTCGAACCTCACGATATCATCTTCACCAAGATAATCCCCTTGCTGCACCTCAATGAAAATTACCAGTTCGTCACCTGGATTCTCAACACGGTGAGCGCAGCCCATCGGAATGTCGACTGAATCCCCGGCACTGCGGAGCGTTTCTACGCCGTCCAACGTTACTTTAGCGGTGCCCTGAATGACAAACCAATGTTCAGACCGTTTTTCATGCTTCTGATAACTCAGTCGCTTATACGGTAAGACTTCAATGCGCTTCACCTTATAACCTTCGCCGTCATCCAGAACCGTAAAGCTGCCCCACGGCCTTTGGTCAAATAGGGGGAAGTTATCGGCGTCTTTGTTTTGAACCATATTCACTGAAGTCCTAAAGGATCTATATTACCCGACTTTATCGATGCAAGTGGCAAACTGCAAATTTACCTACCATCCGAATATCGTGGCGAATGAAAAATAAGACATTGTTGCAACTACTAGCCATCCCGACAACTGTAACCAGAGGGGATGATCGTACTTGCCGACCAATTCCGATCGCCTCGAAGCAATAAGAACGATCGATAAGCCGAACGGCAAAATGAACCCATTGATCGTCCCGGCCCAAACCAAAACCTGGACGGGGCGGCCTATCGCGAGAAATATGAATGCGGAGATCAGAATGAAGGCTATCGTTATCGAACGCGTATTCTTCTCGATCTCGGGGTTAAATGTCTTAAAAAATGAGACGGAGGTATATGCTGCGCCGATGACCGATGTGATAGCCGCAGACCACATAACAATTCCAAAGATCTTATAGCCTACGGGACCAGCGGCATTCATAAAAACGCTGGCAGGAGGATTTGCGGCATCCAGTTCGAACCCCATCGAGATCACCCCAAAGGCAGCGACAAATAGT
Organism: Pyrinomonadales bacterium; assembly: GCA_038212935.1. Taxonomy (GTDB): domain Bacteria; phylum Acidobacteriota; class Blastocatellia; order Pyrinomonadales; family Pyrinomonadaceae; genus OLB17. The sequence goes on from JBBQTV010000265.1 coordinate 1,127, forward strand.
AGAAAACGGATCAGTGTGGTCAACAGAATTCCAGTGACGGCACTTCGATTTACTTGGGGTAGATTCGATTCGCCCGTTATGCCGGCGTCGATCAATCGATGCGCGCCCGCGAAAGTGATATACCCACCGACCGTTCCACCGACTAGGGTGACGATGGCTCTCGCATTGATCTCAAGCGGCCAGACCGTCCTAAACGCAGCCTCGGCAAGAGGCGGCCGCGAGACAACTACTACATAGACGATCAACAGAAGCATGACAAGGCCCAGGATCTTGACAAAGATATCCACAGCCCGGCCCGCCTCCTTAAACATAAAGATGCCGATGCCAATTGCCGCACTTATCGCCGCACCATACTCGACCGGCAGATCAAACAGAACATTGAGCCCCAAGCCGGCTCCGGCAATATTTCCGATATTGAAAACCAGCCCGCCGAAAACGATCAGGCCGGCTAAAAGATACCCGCTGCCGGTGATCGTCTCGTTCGCTACGTCTTGGCCGCGTTTGCCGCTAACCGTAAGCACCCTCCAGATGTTCAGTTGGGCGAAAATATCGAGAACGACCGAAAGTAGGATCACGAAACCGAAACTCGCAAACAGCTGCTGGGTGAACACCGTCGTTTGAGTAAGAAACCCGGGGCCGACCGCCGACGTGGCCATTAAGAAGGCAGCACCCAGAATCACCGAAGAAAGTTTCGCGCTTTTCATAATGGTGCTCTTATTGAAATCCCTTCGTTGATTAGGCGGGAACGGATCGCTGATGCAAATGTGACAGCGTTCGGGCCGTCGCCGTGAATGCAGAGAGTTTCAGCGACGATTGGCACTTCGTCATTTGATGTTGAGATGACGACACCCTTTTTCACCATTGACAGCACCTGGGACACCGCAACATCCGGATGCGAAATGACCGAGCCGCTAACGCTTCGGTGAGTCAGGCTGCCGTCCGATTCGAATGTCCGGTCCGCAAAGACTTCGCGTGCGGTGCGAAGTCCGGCCGACTGAGCTTCGGCGATCGATGGGCTATTCGAAAGACCGTAAAGGATAAGGCCCGGGTCGAACTTGATAACCGCTTTGGCGATCGCGGCAGCTATTACAGAGTCTTTGGCGGAGCTGTTATAAAGTGCGCCGTGGGATTTGACGTGATGAAGTTTCGTGCCAAGGTCCCGGCAGATCTTATCGATGGCCCTAAGCTGCTTAGTAACGAGATGGATAATCTCCTCCGGCGAAAAAACCATTGAACTTCTGCCGAAATTCGTGCGATCTGGGTAGCTGGGATGGGCACCTATGGCGACGTCATTCTCGATCGCCAATTCGACGGTTCGACGCATTGTTTCCTCATTGCCGGCGTGATAGCCGCACGCAATGTTTGCGGACGAAATTAGTTTCATCAGCTCAGCATCGTTGCCATAGCCTTCGCCCAAATCGCAGTTAAGGTCGATCGAATGATTCATTGCAAACTAAAATGCCACCGTTGAACATTCGATCAGGTCGGCATTCGCAAGCGAACCCCGGCCTTTAACCATCGAATATTGTTATCATGTTCCATCACAAGTTGTTCCGACTCGGCTGAGTCAATTTTTACAAACGACAAATGGTCACCGGCACCAAGCTGGGCAATCAACGGAAGATCCACAGAAGCAACGTTGCCGATTCGCGGATACCCGCCGGTCGTTTGATGGTCCGCCATTAGAACGATCAACTCGTTGTTTGGTAGCAACTGGAGCGTACCAAACGAGACGGCTGACGACAGAAGTTCAACGGGTTCCATCAGATGCAGAGGTTGGCCGATCAATCGGTAGCCCATTCGGTCCGAGTGTTTCGAGATCGTGAATTTCGAACTTTTAAGCCGCAGCTTACTTTCGTCTGAAAGCTGTTCAAATTCGCCCCCCGGAATAAATCGGACCATGGCGGATGGCCCATATTGCGGAATCATCCGTCGGGAAAGCCGAAGTCCGATCAAGGCCTCAGAAATATGACAGTCGAGCATACGGATGCGATCTCCGGCGATCAACGGCCGGCCATCCAGACCGCCGATCGATGCTGCCATATTCGTGCTTCGACTACATAGCCACGGGGCGATGTCGAATCCGCCTCGTACGGAAAAATAGATTCGGCTTCCGATCGACGGCCGACGAAATGAGAGCATGGAACCCTCGGCCGCGAAATGCACCTGCCAGTTATTGATCGACATCCCATTTAATTCCGCGTCGAAGTTGGCTCCACCTAACGCGAAGACCGCAGGTTTTTCGAACAGAATTTCTGCGGCCGGGAAATGCATTTCGATAACGCCTTCGTTTTCGTCATTGCTCAGCAGGCAGTTGATCAACCGCATCGCCGCACGATCCATTACGCCATTCGGATTAATCCCCAGGCGTTGATGGCCAAACCTGCCGTGATCTTGAACGGTCGATAATATGCCAGGGCGTGTAATGAGGATACTCATTCTGTGGTTCGCACAAATCGAACTCGATCGCCCATTCGCAATTGGCAGGGCTCATCCAATGTTGGGTCGAATAGTGAGAGGTTTGTTCGTCCGATTATTTGCCAGCCGCCAGGCGAATCTATTGGGTAAATTCCAGTTTGTCGCCCAGCGATGCCAACGCTTCCTTTCGGTACAGAGGATCGCGGCGATTCCTTTCGCCCGACTGCTATTCTTTCGTCGACCTCGCCCATATACGCAAAGCCGGGAAGGAATCCGAGCATATATACCGTATACGTGCGGGCGAGGAAGATGTCGATGAATTCCGCACAAGATAGCCTACATTTCGCGGCAGCTTCGTTTAGGTCAAGTGCGAATTTGGCATCGAAATCGACCGGAACCGTGATCTCGCGGGTCTCGTTGAGCGTCTGTTTCATCGGGGTCACTAATGCTTTTCGGACAATACCTTCGACGGCTGCGGTTGCGGTGGGCGACGCGGGGAAGGCTTTGCGAACAGTGACTAGATCATAAAAGATGGTGACGGATGTGTACGCCGGCATCGATTCAACAAAACCGGGGAATGGATGCCGACCAAAATGTTGAGAAATGGAAACAACACGGCTATGAACCGAATCGCTCAGTTCCGAAGCAAGTTCGACCGTAAGAGCGTTGTCGCCGAGCGGAAAGATTCGCATTTCTCACTATCGTGTCCGTTGTTTAGGGTCGAGATATTCCCGCAAGCCATCGCC
>JBBQTV010000266.1:0-4289 GCA_038212935.1 Pyrinomonadales bacterium
TTTACGTTTATCGAAGAATGGACTGATGACGCATCGCTCGATGCACATCTCGAATCGGCTCACCTCAACACCGCTCGCGAAAAGCTCGGCGAGCTACTTGCCGAACCGGCTGACATTCGCCGATACAAACTGATCCGCTGAACGCTGCATCCAATGCCCGACCCTGAAGAAAACGAATTCGACGTGGTCGTTATCGGCGGCGGCCAGGCCGGGTTGGCTGTGGGCTATTATCTTCGCCGCTCGGGGTTTCGATATGTGATCCTAGACGCGCAAACCGAACCGGGCGGTGCATGGATTCACGGCTGGCGCTCGCTTCGGCTTTTTTCGCCAGCACAATGGAGTTCGCTTCCGGGTTGGCTGATGCCAGGCGGCAGCGTCGACAAGTATCCGACCCGCGACGAAGTGCTCAGCTATCTCCGCCAGTACGAGGAGCGGTACGAACCTCCCATCCGAAGGCCGGTCACCGTAACTTCCGTAAAGCGGGAAGGCGAGCGTTTCGCGATCGACACCAGTGTTGGCCAATTTTTCTCAAACGCCGTCGTCAGCGCGACGGGCACCTGGCAAAAGCCTTTCATTCCCGACTATTCCGGCCGCGAAATGTTCTCCGGCGTCCAGATTCATTCTGCACAATATGAATCGCCTGATGCATTTGCACGAAAGCGAGTCTTGATCGTTGGAGGCGGAAATTCGGGTGCGCAGATCCTGGCCGAGGTTTCGCTTGTCGCCGATGCGACATGGGTCACGCTTGATGAGCCGAATTACCTGCCGGACGATGTCGATGGCCGTGTTCTCTTTGACGCGGCAAGCGAAAAATATAAAGCTCTTACGACCAGCGATGCGGGAACGAGAAAGTCGTACGACCTGCTCGGCAGCATCGTCATGGTCGAACCCGTTCGCCGGGCGCGCGACGCGGGCCGGCTTACATCGCGGCGTCCGTTCGAACGCTTTACTGAGAGCGGTGTCGTCTGGAACGAAGGCGATGAACCCGAACCGATCGACGCCGTCATCTGGTGCACGGGATTCAGATCCGCCCTCGATCATCTCGCACCGCTCGGTGTCATCGAGGAGTATGGCCGTGTTAAAGTATCTGGAACGCGTTCGGAGAAAGAGCCAAACCTTTGGCTCGTCGGCTACGGCAACTGGACCGGCTTCGCCTCTGCCACGCTCATCGGCGTCGGCCGCACAGCCCGGGCGACAGCCAAAGAGATCGAAGAAACCCTAAAAGAAAGCTAACGAGTTAACTTTATGAGCAAGCTAACAAACCGCCGTGATTTTCTAAAGGTCTTGGGGGCGACTACTGCCGGCATTGCGGTCGGGTCGCAGACTGTTTTTGGACAGACGCGCAGAAAGCGGACATGTGTAATTATCGGCTCAGGGCTGGCGGGGTTGTCCGCTGCATTTAAGCTAAAGAACGCGGGTTGGGACGTAACGGTGCTCGAGGCCCGCAGCCGCATCGGCGGACGCGTCTTCTCGCATTCGATGCCGGAGAATCGAAACCTCGTCTGCGAACTCGGCGCCGAGTGGGTCGGTGAAAGCCACGAACGCATTCAGGCTCTCTGCAAAGACTTCAACATTCCGCTCCAAAAGCATCAGTTCGACGACTATCTGATGCAAAACGGCAAGGTCTCGCGGCCCGGCGGCTGGGATTTCTCGCCGCAGGCAAGAGCCGCGTGGGAGAAAATGATCGCCGGATACGAAAAGCTCACAACGGCCCAGCAGACGCGGCTCGACCAGACCGATTGGTGGACACATCTTTCCGACATCGGATTTTCGCGTGACGATCTGATCCTCCGCGACCTCGGCGACAGCACCGATTTTGGCGAATCGATCCGCCACGTCTCAGCCTTCGGCGCGCTCGCCGAATATGCCGAATCAAGCCCGAAGAACGAGATGGATTATAAGATGACCGGCGGAAACTCGCGGCTTGTACAGGAATTCACAAAACGCATCGGCGAAGAAAATATCCGGACCGGAATGAAGGTGACCGAGGTGAACCAGCGAGCGGGCGTTGTAACCGTAAAGGTGGGCGACGAATCTTTTCGAGCCGATGCCTGCATCTGCACTGCGCCGGTCGCCAGCCTGCGAAAGATCAAATTCAACCCGCCGCTTCCCTTGGCTCAACGCGACGCGGCGCAGAAGCTGACCTATTCACGGATCATCAAAAACTCAGTTCTTTACGAGAACCGTTTTTGGAAAGACGAGAATTTTTCGATGATCACGGACACGACGTCGCACTACTATTTCCATTCGACGCAGGGTCAACCCGGCACCGAAGGAATTCTGACGGCTTATGCTATCGGTGAAAAGGCTGACGTGCTTGCTTCGCAGGATGACACGCGGCGAATGAATGTGATCACCCGTGACCTCCACGAATTCAATGACCGAGCGCCGCGGCTTGCCAAAGGCATTGCGTCATACGCCTGGCAGCGGGACGAATATACAGAAGGCGCGTATGCGTTGTACAAACCCGGCCAGTGGTTCGGAATTCGCCCTGTCCTCGCCCGTCCACATCTCAAAGTCCTTTTCGCCGGCGAACACATCGCTGACTGGCAAGGCTTTATGGAAGGAGCCATCGAGACAGGCGAAGCCGCCGCCGAAAGCTTGATCAAATAAAAAAAGACCGAAGCTCAAGATTAGCCTCGGCCTTCATCACATCGAAAATGCGGGTGCGTTTAGCGGACAGCGGATGTCTGCTGTTCGCGCGGGTCGTAGGGTGATGCCTGGTATTTCTTTATAGCTTCCTGCGCTCCGTCGTAATCGTCGCCGATGCGTTGCGCTCGGCCGTAGGCGGCGGTCGCACGCGTTCGATCGCCTTGAGCGTCGTAGGCGTTGCCGAGCTTTATTTCGGACCAGACCTGAAGCCATGGCGGATTAAGATTGCCGCCCAGCGCCGCTCTGAAATTATCTTTCGCCAGATCATAGTTACGTTGCTCAAGGAACAAAAGGCCTAGGTGATAATAGATCCATGAGTTTGATCGGTCGAGTTTCAATGCCGCTTCGAACTGAGCCTGAGCTTCGACGTAATTGCCTTCTCTGAATTGCTCGATGCCGCGGCGGGCGATCGATGAGACGCGTAGTTCGGGCGAGATACGCAGCAGTTTGAAACCCGGGTCCACTATGATCTCGAGCGGTTTGCCGTCCGATTCAAGATTGAAATCCGCGCTCGCTTCGTCCATCCGAAGGAGCTGCGTTTTGTATCCATCCTCTCCTTCGTAACGCAACTGAACCTCTACCGGTAGCCGAAGGTTATCGTAATTTTGCTTCACGGTCCCGCGGGCGACGAACTTGCCTTCGCGCGTTCGGATGATCAGATAGTCAGCCGTGAATTCCGGTACGCCAGTGCTCTCTACCCAACGGGCAAAGAAATATCGCATGTTCTGCCCGGCGATCCGCGAAACGAATTTCTCAAAATCATCGATCGAGACGTTCTTGCCGCGAAACTCGTTCAGGTAGGTACGAAGCATCTGGTCAAATTTCGCTGCTCCGAGCGTGTCGCGCAAAAGCTTGAATACGAACGCCCCTTTACCGAACATAATGTAACGGTACGCAACCGATTGATCGTCGAGATTCGCGGGCGTACGCAGCAAAGACGCGGTCTGTTCGAACGTCAGCGATTTCTCAAGCAGCTCGCGTCTCAGGGCTTCCAATCGTGCGCCCGTCAACCCGTCCTCGCGAAGGGCAAACGCGCTATATTCCGCAAGACCCTGGGACAGCCAGGCGTCGTCAAAAGCCTTAAGCCCGACCGTTTGGCCCCACCATTGGTACGCCGCCTCTCGCTGAAGCCGTTCCTGGGTCACCTCACGCGGCTGCAAAAACTGCCGATCGGAGATGAACAGCATTCCGGGTGCCGAATAAAAATCAAGGCTGTCATCGTCTATCTGTGCGACCACATACCGCTTGCCCATCGCGGGTTCGCCGAAACGCTTGGTGTAAAATTCGAGCGCCTCGCCCAGTGTTTCGCCAAAGGGCTCGACCGATTCGGAATTGCCGGGCCGTGTATAGAAATCGATCTCGTAGCCGCCGAACCGCAGTTTCCGCTCATTATATTTGCCGTAGGCAAGGTTGCCGACCAGGCCCGGTTTCGTCTGAGTGAACCGTTGCTTTCCCGCGACTCCGGCTGCTGCAAGGCTGTCGGATGAACTAACAAGCTGAAATCCCGTTGGAAGCGATACCGTTATATCCGATGTCGCAAGATCGGCCGCATAATTGTGGAACGGGAACCATCGTGCGGCATACATCAGATAGCCGTTGTTGTCGCCGACGTAAGCGAGACGTTTGGTCAATAGCGG
>JBBQTV010000267.1:0-4287 GCA_038212935.1 Pyrinomonadales bacterium
AGGAAAACCTCGACATTCCCGCCGCTTTCGGTCTTTCCGTACAAGCGCGCAGGGAAAACCTTAGTGTTATTCAGTACTAGCAGATCATCCGGCCGCAGGATTTCCGGCAACCTTTGGAACTCTGCATCATCATAAGAAGCGGCCGAGCGGTCAACGATCAACATCCGCGAAGCCTCGCGTTGTTCCAGCGGTTTACCCGCGATCAGATCGTCCGGCAAGGCAAAGTCGTAATTCGAAAGGCTGCGCATAAAAACTCATTGTAAGCGTTTTCGAATTCGAATATAATCGACACATTACGATGTTGATCTTTCCCGCTCCGTCATGAGACGGAACTGTACTTGTGGCTGCAGCGTTTGCAACCTGTTTTCAAGCGGTGATGACCACGGGAATCAGTACGTAGGTATAAATGAAATGGGGGAACATATGAAGAACACGATCAAACTGGGCCTGATGACACTGCTCATCGGCATGATTTCGGCCTTTACGGCAACGGAAGCCGATGGCCAGGGACGCTACGTCGGCCAATACTCACGGGCAAATGTTGACGCTATCATTCGCCGAATGGAAGACTCGGGCGATGAATTTCGGCGGGATTTCCGAGATGCTCTGGACCGAAGCAATCTGAGCAATAGCCAGAAAAATACATTCCGCCGTCAGGTTGATGCCTTCGAGCAATCGACTGATCGGCTTCGAAGCAACTTCGATCGCGACGACAACTGGTGGACGAGCCGAAACCAGGTTCAGACCGTCGTTGCTAACGCTCGGCCGCTTAATCAGACGATGAACCGCATTGCATTTCGTCGAAACATCGAACGCCAGTGGAACCAGCTCCGCAACAACGTAAACACCCTTGCTGACACCTACGACCTCCCGGGCATTGCCGGCGGTGGTTGGACGGGCGGCGGCGGCAATCAGGGCGGGGGACCTGGCTGGGGCAATCCGCAGGGCGGCGCGGTTCGGCCTCCGAACTGGGCACAAGGAACGTTTTATGGCCAGGCACCGAATGGCTCACAGATCTCGCTTACGATCGCACCGAACGGCAGTGTGACCGCAAACGTGGACGGCGGAATGTCCTACGGCATCTACACCCGCGGCAATATCTTGAACATTGCAGGTGCGACGTCTCGGGTAACGCGTCAGGGCAACGGCATAATCACGACCCGCACAGACAACCGCGAACGCATTTCCTATAACCGAACTTCGGGCGGAAACAACCCGGGTTGGGGCGGCAATAATCCCGGACCGGGCTGGGGCGGCGGTGGAAATCAAGTTGCACCGCCAGCGTGGGCTCGCGGACGCTTCGTCGGACGCGCACCGAACGGCACGCAGATCGTTCTCACGATCGCGAACAATGGATCGGTAACGGCGAATGTCGGCGGCGGTCTGTCGTATGGCTCGTACACGAGCGGTAACTTTATCAACATCAATGGAGCAACCTCGCGTGTTACGTCCGTCAATCGCGGCATCCGCACAACGCGGACCGATAATGGCGAAGTCATTACTTATCGCCGTCAGTAGCGATCATTAGCTAATACAAGAAAAAGCGGCTGCCCGATATGGACAGCCGCTTTTGTTATTTATGTGATGACGAAAAGTTAATTCGTGATCACCGTGGTTGTTATTGTTATCATAATATCACCCCCAGTAAGTGTGATATTAGCGATTTGCCTCTTCGCGTGTCAACCAGTAATTCAAATATTAGATAGGGTAAGTCGTGGTGCCGGAGGTCGGACTCGAACCGACATGAGGTAACCCCCGCCAGATTTTGAGTCTGGTGCGTATACCAATTTCGCCACTCCGGCGCGAACTTCAAATATTAAGATGCTCTGCGGCCAACGTCAAGACCACACGGCGTGAGCCTGTTTATTATTGCGAAACGGCCCTCGCCGGAAGGAGCTTACGGCGGGCCTCGACAACGAGGCCGGGGCGTCGAGATGTAACCTCAATCCGCCGTATCCCCGCATTCTCGATCAACGAGACCTTGGGCGTATAGGTCAACACATAACTTGAATCTATCATTCGTGCTATCGTTGCCGGTTTGGTTTCCAGTTCTTCGAGGATCTCCGGGACGACGATCGTTCCATTGGTGTTTTCTGCAAGGGCGATAAGGTCGACCTCACTTGCCTCAAGGTCAGCTTGCCGCTCACGCATAGTATTAAGGTGTTTGCGGTCAACTATCACCGTCGGGCCGATCTTGGGCGCCTGTGCGATGTCGCGAGCGCCGTTCGGCAATTGCGCTGCTATCTCCGGCGGCATTGCCCGCGGCGGCGGCGAATTTGAGATCGCTTTTGTCCGCGGTTCGATATCAATAGATTCAAGCCGCGTAAAACTCATCACGTGTACGTTTATATTGGTCGCCAGGATGTCACGAAACGCCGCAGCGATCGCATTGCGATCAGCGAAACTATCAGTCCCATCGGTGATAAGAACCATGTGGCGGTTATCGGCGGGATTTTTCATTAGGAGCTCCGTAGCAAGCCTGATCGCGCTGGTGAAAGCGGATCGGCGACCGAAATCCGTGTTGCTGATAGCTTCACCGAGCGCTTTCCGGTCTGTCGTCCATTCCAGAACCACCTCGGCGTTGTCGGCATATTGCATCACCGCGACCGCATCTTCCGGCCTCAGCGCCTGCACAAGGTTTCGTGCAACATCGCGGGTTCGCTCAAGTGTTTTTACGGAACGAAGTTCGCCGCCGGTATCCATTACGATCAAGACGTTTGCCGGAATCCGGCGAAGGCTTGTCGCCTGATGGAGAATATCGTTGTCAGTGATAACGAGATCTGATGGCTGAACGTCCGCAACGAACTGTCCGCTTTCGTCGAATGCGAGGACATTGACCTTAACCTCTTCGGTAGCGATCCGAACGGTTTCTTCTTCGGGCGTCGGTGTCGGAGTAGGTTGGGCTCGGCCGCTCTGGGCCGACGCGGATGCGACAAAAGCAACAAAAGATAGCATCACGACAACAACTCGCATCTCGTTCATAATATGACCTCTAAAAACTATGATGAGCGCATCATATCGTCGGATGCTCGACAACGAATCGCAAAAGATTGTCTACATAGTCGCGGAAATCAGGACATTCGACGCCGTGAGGGTCAAGGAGCGAGCTTGCAACACTTGTATCGTAGGTCTGTGATATAAAGAAATACGGCACGCCCGCATGCGGCAGGCCCGTGATCGGCGGGGATATCTTGGAATTGAGAAAACCTTCGACAAGGCCGGGCGAAGGCTTTACGACCGAACGCTTTCCGGTAAAGCCTTCGGCGATGGTGTCAAAAAGTTCTGCGGTAGTGAGCGGTTCGGGGTCCGCAAGGGCGACCGTTCGGCCTATCGCCGCGGCGTCGTGCGCGAGGGCCGCGATTCCTTTCACGACAAAATCGACAGGAACGAGGTTTAGCCGGACCGCATCGTTCCCCACGTTAACAAAGCGAAGCAGATTAGGCGCGGTCCTTAAATAATTAATAAGCGAATATATGCCGTCGTACTTGGCGGTCTCGCCAGTCTGTGAATCGCCGACAACGACCGATGGCCGAAAGATCGTGACCGGAAGTTCTTCTTTTAAGCGTTCGACCTCCAATTCGGCGAGATATTTCGTTTCTTCGTAGTAATTGCGAAAGCCGGCATCGTGCTCGAGTTCTTCTTCGTGGATCACGCCTTGCCGAAGCCCGGCAACATAACACGTTGAAACATAATTGTACCGCCGCAGCCCCGGGATAGAGCGGCATAGGTCGTTGACATTCTTGGTGCCCTCGACGTTGACCTTGTACGCGAGTTCTTTGGTTACGGCGAGGTCGTAGATAGCTGCCAGATGATAGACATCGGTCGTGTCGGCCATCACGCTGGCAAGGTCCTCCGCCGACATACCGAGGTTCGGCAGCGTTATGTCGCCCTCGACGATGGCGAAATTCTCAAGCGGGGTTTCGGTCTCTTCGGCGATAAAACCGATTTCGGAGATCGCATCGTCGACGAGATCCGGCTGAACGAGCAGATAGAATTGGACGCCCGGCCCCGAGAGCTGCTCAACTAACCGGCCGGCGATGAAGCCAGGGAATCCGGTCAAAAAAATTGTCTCGCTGAACCTCATTCGTAGTCCGATCCGCAGTTGGTTTACTAGTTTTCCACAGGTGGAAAAGTTATCCTGTATCAAGAGAATTATGGCACCGAACGCGTCAGATCAAAAGCATGCCGAAGAAAAGCCGGATTCGGAACTTCATGACCCGATGTGGTCAGTTGTTTCGTTTGAACGGCGAGAAGCTGGCGGCTTGACGTACGAGGACGCGATGCGGA
>JBBQTV010000268.1:0-4268 GCA_038212935.1 Pyrinomonadales bacterium
GGTTCCTTCGACCGTAAGGGTTACGATCGCTCCAGGTACAGCCGCTCCCGAAGCATCCGTCACCGAACCCGTTACCCGGGACGTTGTTCCCTGCGCGGCCGCGTAGAGGCAGAGCGAAAACATTATCCCGAGAGCCGATAACGCCTTCTTGAAAGTTAGATTGCCCATCTTACTCCTCCGTAATTTTCTTTAGTTTGTATAAGAGCTACTTATGGTAACTAGGATTAGGTGTAGAAATTATGATGTACCATAACACAGCTTTACTAAACTGTTAAATGGAAAAGCGACTTTTAAAATATCATCGAATGTACTGCAGAACACGGCCTTTAGCGCCCACGGCGCTGCCATATTTTCTGGTCATAAAAAGGCCGTAAAGATGTTCGGACGTTCCACTGTCCTGCTTGACCCAAGTTAAACCCTTATCGGACGAACGAAGTATCGTTCCTCGATATCCGACGATCCAACCATTCTCGTCGTCAGCAAAATCAACACGCATAAAAGTCTCGCTGGAAGAGGTTGGCACCTTATTCCAAGTCTCGCCGCCATTTGTCGTCCTAAGGATCACGCCTGATTTCCCAACGGCATAACCGTCATCGTCATCACGGAAATCGATGTTGTACAAAGGCGAGCGAATCCCCGAGCTCTGAGCCTTCCACGTACGCCCGCTGTCCGTTGATGCGAGAATAACTCCGTGGTCGCCGACGATCCATGCATGCGAACTCCCGTTGTAAACAAGGTGGTAGAGTTCACCCCGAGCCGGAACAGCGATGCGCTGCCAGGTGTCACCGCCGTCTTCGGTCCGCATTACCAGCGAATCCACTATTACGTCCTCACGGCCCTGTTTCTTCCAGATCGACCCAATGGCCAAACCACGCTTTTTGTCTGCGAACCTAATACTCAAGAACTCCGGCGTCCCGGTCTTTATAGATCCGGGCGCAATTAGCGTGGATTCCTGCCACGTGCGGCCGGAGTTAGATGTAATAAACATCTTTCGCCCAGCGACGAGATATCCATTTTCGCTGTTACGGAAATAGATCTCGTTGATGTCTTCGCTCATCTTCAGATCGTAACGTTCCCAAGTTCTTCCACCATTATTGGTCGACGCGAGATAGCCCGCGTCGCCAGCGATCCAGCCCTGCTCCGCCGAGGTAAAGTAAACGGCTACCAGGTCACCTGATAATTCGACCGAAGTTGAACGCCAAGGGGTCTGTGCATTCGCGAGGCAAGAAAAGATGAACAGAGCGATGGGTGCGCAGATGAAAAAACGGGCAATTCTTCCGACGTTTGACGACATAATATTAAACTAAAATACGTGACCTAATTTGGAATAGGATAACCCTATTTCCGAACGAGGTCACGTAATCAAGACGGCTAGTACCCGCCGAATTTGCGGTGAATTAGTTCGTAACTCGATATACGCGGTTACGCCAAACTATTATCACCTCCTTCCCGATCGCTAAGTATTTCGCGAGCTCCGCTTCTTTTTCGACAAGCCTGAAGTACTCCTCAGTTCCGAATTTCACGACTGTTTCAGGCAGCTTTCTATCGGCAACGAATTCCGAATCGACCCAGGCCTGGTTCTCAAGATAGAAATTCCGGTTGCCGACAAACTGGTTGGTCACCGTTCGGCGGACCATTACCTGATTTTCTCCTTTGATCTCCCTGTCAGAAGCTATTTTTGCGTTCATTTTCTGCACGTTCTGTTGGACACTCATTTGAACAGAATCTGCACCGCTAACTGAGCGCAGACGCTCTTCGGCACGGGGAGCCATCGCGGCGCGTCCGCTCGCGTCCCGGTTGGTTGAGACGAAACTGCCATCAGTTGCGAGATATGATGTATACGGCGTAACGATACCGTACTTTGTACCAAGTTCCATTACCTCATCTTTTAATTCCTTTTTCTCCCCGTTTGTCCGAATGGCTTCCACAAGCCAGCCAACCCGGCGGCTGGCCCATAAACGCGGGAGGAATTCGTTCTGAGACGACTCCTCAGGGAAATCGAGGTCATCGTATTTGAAGGTCCGCGATTCTGTGCCCTGCCGACCTTTTAGCAGAAGCGAGATCCTGCGGAGATCGGCCGAATTCTTGTAACGACCGATGATCGCAAGCTGCATTCCCTTAAACAGATCTCCAACTTTTCGGGGGTATACCATTTCTGCCTCAACTGGGCCGAAGTCGAGCTTGAGGTCTGACAAAACCGGTGAACTGACCCTCGAAAAGAAATTGGAAACCTTTACCTCAAGATCTTCCTTCGGTTGAACATAGTCCGAAATTCCGCCGTTTTCAGTGCCAATCTTGTCGAGCAACGTCGTATTGACGTCGTAACCAAAACCGAACGGGAAGATCCGAACTTCAACATTTTTAGCTTTTGCTAAATTAGCGACTATTCGATCGGTATTCGACTCCCCAACGGTCGGGAGTCCGTCGGTCATGAACACGAGCATCTTCGGCCGGCCGTTATTTTCGAATTGTTTAAGCGATGCGATCAGCGAATCGTTAATGTTTGTACCGCCGCTGGGTCTTAGCCTCGAGATGAATTCTTCGCCACGTATTTTGCCGCCAGCGTCCGCAGCGATCAATCCCCTGTCCATCAGATGCTCTTCACCGGCAAAATTTATAACGTTGAATCTGTCGCCGTCGTTCAGCGTTTTGATCCCAAAGGAAAGTGCTGAGCGGGCCTTGTCCATCTTGCCGGCGTCAGCCATGGAGCCACTGGTGTCGAGGACGAAGACGATATCTTTATTGACGACTTCGCGTTCGGCAGTCTTGTCGTTGGGCGACAGCAATAATAGGAAATAACCGTCCTTGCCGGGCTCTCTGTAAGTTACGAGCGACATCCCGAAATCATCGCTGGAAACCCCGTAGAATAGCTGCAAGTCGTTGTCGTTATTGGTTGTTTCAAACGAGACGATCGCACTGCGGTCACCCTTTTGATTCACCTCGATCGTATGCGACGGGGAGTAAATATTGCGTAGCGAATCCTTTCCGACGATCTCGATCCGGCCGGAAACCGTGCCAAAGCTTTGCTGAGGCATCATTCCGGGTCGACTTTCGACGCCGACCTGCTCCCGCCATAGATTTCGGCCGGTGCCAAGCGGGTAATGGTACGAAACGGTTCCGGAATCCGCTTTTAGGATCTGTGAATAGGTCAGTTCAATGCGTTTATCGGAATTTGGGGGGATAGGAAAGATCGAGGCCTGTATAAGATTAAGTCCAGCGTATTCTAAGAGTCCCGGATCGCGTTGGCTTCGTACGATCGCATCATAGATCCGTCTCGCTTCGTCGCGGGATCGCACTTCGCCGACCATTTTTTTTCCGTTCTCCCAGATCGCGAAACTAACGATCGAAGCTGTTTCCGGAATCGGAAAGAAGTACGTTCCTTCGAGGGTAAAGCGTGTGTCATTTCGAAACACTTGATCAACGTGTGTCATTGCGACCTGGCCCTCGATCTTTGTTTCCAGTTTTATCGACTTCACCGGGAGTACATTAGGCAGTGGCACCGGTCGAGGAATTGGACGCGGTGGGCGACATGGACGAACTTCGCACACTATCGGAATTATGACTCCCTGACCCGAAACCGACACCAGGCCAACCAGGCCTGAAAAGGCCAACAGCATAACAGCAGAGAACAGTCTCAAATTCATTTCTAGCTCCCAAATTCTTTTCGCCGGGGAAAGCAAATGGCATGCGCCGCACAAATTTGGAACGAACCGGGCGGACCAGACTTGCACCATCGCTCAAAAAAGTGAATCAAACCTTCCAACAGGTCGTGTTAACCTACATTCGGAGGCAAAAAATGAGAAGAATCGTTGTACTTGTAAACATGCACCTTGTTATCTCTGTCTTCATCCTCGTCTTCACCTCAGTGTCTTTCGCTCAGGCGCCAGGTGGTGATGGCGAACAGTGCAATCAAGACTTTTCACGTTTGCTGGCGACTCAGTTGGTGGACGATAGCCGCGGGCTTACAGACACCGGCAAACGCATCAAGGTTTTGATCCGCTCCGCAGATTTCCTCTGGGAGATCGACACTCCGATTTCCAGGCGTTATTTCGAGGAGGCATTCAAGATCGCTTTGGACCATTTCCACGAGAGAGGTTTTGAAAGGAATGAAACGAAGTCGGGACCTTTCACAATGATCCGCGAGCTGCCGGACCATCGATTCGACGTCGTGGCAGCGATCGCAAAGCGCGACGGTGTGTGGGCACGCAAGCTCTCCGATCAGCTGCTCGCGGAGTTCGAAAAAGATATCAAGAATCGTAAAGATGACG
>JBBQTV010000269.1:0-4169 GCA_038212935.1 Pyrinomonadales bacterium
GGCTGCAATGTTCGACACGCCGCTCGGTATTGCCGTTTGGCAAGGCGATAAATTGCTCGTCGCCGACTCCGGCAATCGACGGCTGCGGGTCGTCGAGCCGGATGGCAGGGTTTGGACGCTATCGGGAAATGGCGGCGGCGGGCTTCGCGATGGATCGATCGGTAGCGCATCATTCGTTTCGCCGACAGCCGTCGCCGTTGACGATCTCGGCGCCATCTATATCGCAGACGGCAACGCGATCCGAGCAATCGGCCTTCGACCTTTTCCTTTTGTTGAGACGATTTCGGGCGGCGGTCGTGGCTTTCGCAACAGTGTAATTGCGGCCGGGCTTTTTAACCGGCCTTCCGGGATTGCCGTGGGTTCAGCGGGCGAGCTGTATATTGCGGACAGCGACAACGCCCTGGTTCGGAAGATCGGCGGAACCGACGATAGCCATTTGGCACGGCCGAACGTAATACGAGATCCACCGCGCTTCACCGCGGAAGAGTTTCGCGCTCTGCACCCCGGCCGCTGGCCTTACGAGCCGGCTGACCGTGCTCGTGAGATCGCGGGAACGCTTGGCGAGATCCGCGGCGAGATCAAAGGCCATGACTCCCGGGCTCGGTTCCATAACGGCCTCGACATCACCGGCGGTTACGGCGAGACGGCCAGATTCGTACGCGATGAGAAGGTGGTTGACCCGTTTGCAGTCGAAAATTTCGGCACAGGCCGCGAACTGATCCGAATGCCGACCATCGGCTATATACACATCAGAATTGGTCGCGAAAGTTCTGATAAGCTTTTCGAAGACGAGAGATTCCAGTTCTACGCCGTCGATGGAAAGACTGCAGGCGTTCGGGTTCCGCGCGGAACAAAGTTCAGGGCCGGCGAGGCGATGGGCACGCTGAATTCACAGAATCATGTGCATCTGATCGCCGGGCGTCCGGGTGCCGAAATGAACGCGATCGATGCTCTGGTGCTGCCCGGGATCGGTGATTCCATCATGCCGGTGATCGAGGAGATAATTCTCTACGACGAATTTTGGACGCAATTAGAAACCAAAACGGCGTCTGGACGTATTAATATCAACGGAAGTACACGCATTGTTGTCCGTGCTTACGACCGCAAAGACGGCAATCTCGATCGCAGACGTCTGGCACCCTACAAGATCGGATATGAGGTGATCAAAAACGGAGAAGGCCCGAAGTCACCCGAGAGATGGAATATTTCGTTCGAGAAAATGCCGTCAGAGCAGGCCGTGAATTATACATATGCGATCGGCAGTCGGTCGGGTGCAACGGGCGAGACCATCTTTAATTTCATCGCGACGAATTTCGTTGATGGCGAATCTTATCGCGAGGGCTTTCTCACGCCGTTGGATCCGGGAGACTATACGTTACGCGTGTTTGCGGCAGATTTTTTCGGGAATATTGCATCAAAAGACCTACAGATAGAGGTAAATTAATGAAAAAAGTTATTATTTGGATCATCATTGGCGCTTTCTTGCTCTCCGGGCTTAGCGTCGCCGTCTTCTCGCAGCCCGCGGCCGCCGCTAAGGCGATCCGTGTTACACCCGCCGCCCCGACATTCACCGACGCCGAACGCCAGGCCGAGCTTGCCCGCCGGCGTGCAGCCGTGGCCGCCAAGATGGAGGACAACAGCGTTCTCGTCCTATTTTCGGCAGAACCAAAGATCTATTCGAATTCGGTGGACTATGTGTTTCGGCAGGAGAACAATTTCGTTTACCTAACTGGTCTGAAGCAAAAAGGTGCGACGTTCGTAATGACGAAATCAGGCGACCGCGTCAGTGAATACCTCTTTTTGCCTAAGCGTAACCCGGTAAGCGAGACGTGGAATGGGATGATGTATTCGAATGAGGATGCCTCGCGTATCTCCGGTCTGCGTACCGTCGTTCCGTCAACCGAGGCTGGCTCGTTCCTTACGGCAGTTCGAGGCGGCACGTCGTTTTCGTCGAAAGAAGGCAATGCGGCGATCGGCGGACCGTGGGAGAATGTATATTTGCTCTTACCAAATGGCGAGGGCGACGGTAGTGCGATGCGGGAATTTCGCCAGGAACATGAGTTCCGCAGTTCGCTTGGTGACCAAAAGACCGCGAATGCCAGGCCGATCTTTGCGGCACTTCGATTGGTAAAATCGCCTTATGAGTTAAAACTTCTTCAGCATGCGATCGACATCTCCACCGAGGCTCACATGCGTTCGATGGCGACGGTGCATAACGCCAAATGGGAATACGAAGTGCAGGCCGAGGTTGAATACACCTTCCGCCGCCGCAACGCGGATTATTGGGGCTATCCGTCGATAGTCGGATGCGGGCAAAACGCGACCACGCTTCATTATCAGATACCGAAAGGCGAGGTCCGCAAGGGCGACCTGCTGCTCATGGACGTCGGCGCGGAGTACGAGCATTATACCGCCGACATCACCCGTACGTTTCCGGTCAACGGCAAATTTACGAAAGAACAGGCTGAGATCTATCAGATCGTTTATAACGCTCAGGAAGCGGTCGCGAAGATGACCAAACCCGGCGTTCGCTTCTCCGCACTTCAGATCGAGGCGGCTCGCGTGATCGAAGAAGGCCTTTTCGACCTCGGATTGATAACGGCGAAAGATGGCCGGCAATTTCGAAATTGGTACATGCACGGCTTGGGCCACTGGATCGGGATGAACGTTCACGATGTGGGCGATTATTCGACGCCGCTGGCTCCGGGCATGGTCTTCACGAACGAACCCGGCATTTATATCCGCCCTGATTCGCTCGACTGGATGGCAGCGAATCCAGCAAACAAAGAGTTCATCGAAAAGGTCCGTCCCGTTTTCGAAAAGTACAAGGGCATCGGAGTTCGCATCGAGGATGACATGCTCGTGACAGAATCGGGTGTGCAATGGATGAACCCCGCCATACCTCGAACGATCACGGACATCGAATCATTTATGGCCTCGGCGCGTATGGACGTCCGATAAAGGAATTTTGTAGTTAGGCTGACGGAGCGGGTCCGAATTCGCTCCGTCTTTTTGTCAGGTTTCTTCCGATTGACTTGAACACAGAGTAAAACGCATAATTACCGCGAACTATGCGAAAGTTATTATTTTTTTGCGCGGCAGCCACGT
Source organism: Pyrinomonadales bacterium (assembly GCA_038212935.1). Taxonomy (GTDB): domain Bacteria; phylum Acidobacteriota; class Blastocatellia; order Pyrinomonadales; family Pyrinomonadaceae; genus OLB17. The sequence continues at coordinate 3,109 of JBBQTV010000269.1, forward strand.
TGCTGCTTGGTGGATGCGGAAGCGTGAATGAGACGGCCGAAAAGCCGGTGGCAAATTCGCCGGTGAAGGCCGAAAATGCGGTCGCGGTTCCGCCGAAACAGCCCGCGATGCCGATAGAGGCCGGAGCCGAGATCGCTCCCGGAGCACTGGGGTCAAAGGCCGCCCGTGAGCTTTGCTATGAGATAAATACCGGCGATTTCCCTATCTGGAAGCCGCAGACCTTTGCCATCGAATTTGAGCCGTTTGCAGGCAGCTGCTTCGTCACGACCCACAATCCCGAATACGACGACCCGCCGATGGAATCGCAGATAGCGATCTACAAAAATGACAAACAGCTGCTCGAGCTCCCCGGCATGTTTAACGGCGTCACCTTCGGCTGCTGGGTCGATGGCGTCGGGTTTCAGGACCTGAATAACGACGGACGGATCGACGTTATCGTCGTCGGCAAATGTCAGGCGAAGATGGGCGATTACAACGAGAACATGGTCTATGCCAATGACGGTAAAACGTTGACCACCAACGAAACGGCGAACACATGGATCTCCGAAATGAAGACCGTCAAAGCGGTCGCCGCCCACGCCCGCGAAAACCCGGAAATGTTCTTTAAACAATAGATGCTGCCGATAGTTATCGTAAATCCGAAGTCGGCCGCCGGTGCGACGCGCGATAAGTGGTCAGGCGTGGCCGCCGATTTGCGGGCGCACTTTGGCCCGTTCAAGGTCGCTTTTACAAAAGGCCCGGGCGACGGCATCGAACTCACTCGCACGCACGCGTTAGATGGTGCAGAATTCATCATTGCATGCGGCGGCGACGGCACGATCAACGAGGTTGCGAACGGCATTTTGCTCGCCGGTACCGATACCGAACTCGGCATTTTTCCTTCCGGAACAGGCGGCGATTTTCGACGGACGATCGGCTTGCCGACATCGCCGCGAGAGATCGCCCGTTCGCTTAAGGAAGGCGAGACCCGCAAGATCGACGTCGGCCGCGTCCGCTTTACCGATATGGACGGCCAACCGGCCGACCGCTACTTCCTCAACGAATCTTCGATCGGACTGGCA
>JBBQTV010000270.1:0-4162 GCA_038212935.1 Pyrinomonadales bacterium
GTCCTTCGCCGCGAAGGAGCTGGCGACAATGTAAAACTCACCGTAAGCTTTCCGGGATTTGGGCAAAAGAAACTCATCGAAAAATACGCGAATCTAGAAAAGGCATAGAGGTTGCAGGTATTAAGCTTGACTACATCTTGCTGTACTATTTCAATGCACTCTAAAGGAGATTCTATGATGAGGAACCTGTACTTACCAGCCGTTATTGCGATTTCACTTGGTGTTGCCGGATGCGGCGCGCCGGCAACCAACATCAATATTTCGAACGCGAACATGAATACGAATATGAATTCAAACATGAACGCGAACGCGAATTTTAATACGAACACAAATACCAATTCCGTCTCGTCGGTGATTTCTGGACCGGAAGCGGATGAATATCAGGCTACAGTCACTATGCGTATTGAAACGATCGGCAGCGATAAAAAGACGACGCTTCCGCCGATCACCGCTCAGGTCGCTAGAAGCGGATCCGATCGCCGGATGGTATTTACGATGCCCGCGGGCGGACGTGTGATCTACTTAGATAAGTCAGGTACGAACTATGTGGTCCTGCCGGAAAGGAACCAGTATGCGGAAATAGATGAGGAGTCGACAGGTTTCGAGGTCAGGCAGATGCTTATGCCTGAAGAAATTGTTGAACGGGTGAAGGCAGCTGAAGGCGTTCGGCTTGTTGGGGAAGAGAAGTTTAATGGCCGCGACGCCACCCGATATTCTTACGGTGCGGTAGCCGACACACAGACCCAGGCCGGACAGGTTGCAACCGAATCTTTCCTGATAGTCGATAAGGCAACCGGCCTCCCGCTTCGATCTGAGATCGTATCCCAGTCGCAGAGCGGCGGGAATGTTCAGGGTTACAGCGGTATTCGGGTTATCACTGAAATGTCCGATATTCAGACAACCACGACGCCCGCGGATTTTGCGGAACCCACAAACCTACAGAAAATTGAATCGCAACAAATACGGGCGCAGGTTGACGCGTTATTTACCGCGGCTGCAGGAATGATCATGCAGGCGCTCAACCAAGGTCAGCAGCAGAGGTAACGAATGGGCAAATTTGTAATCGGATCACTTCTGGGATTGATCATAGGCGGCGTCCTGACCTTTTATTTCTTTGTTGGCGTGCCGAGCGGAGGTGCGGCTCACGGCGAACCTATCAGGCCGCCTGATGCATCGGGCCCGCCTCCGGGAACAGCTCAGATCGTGCTTCGGCAGGATTTCTTTAATAACGTCTTGCAAACAATATTCACGGATATGAGTACTCCGGCCTTCCCTTTAGGTTCCGGCCCTATCCAAAATGCTGCGGAAGGGCAATGCTTGAGCCAGATAAACATCCTACGCGAAGGCAGCGGAACGCAGACGGGGGTTCGGTTCGAAAATGGAACTATGTCCGTTCCGCTCGCCTTTTCGGGCAGCTATTCATCAGCGTTCGGCTGCGTTCAGTTTACGGGCTGGGCCAAATCTAACCTCGAGCTGCGGTACGATGCCGCATCGCAGTCGGTGCTTGGACAGGTAAATGTAGAGACCGTCACGCTGGACGGCGTAAATCCGCTCGTAAGTGGAATCGTAACTCCTCTCGTTCAGTCAACGCTAAACACGCGCGTTAATCCGGTGCAGATCCTTGATGGCCGGCAAATTGCGGTAAGCCTGCCGATCGCCGCGACGAATGGTAACCTCCAGGCGAACGTACAGGACGTGAGAGCAGAGGTGAAGGACGAAGCTCTGAATCTCTACGTGATCTACACATTCAGCGGAGCGCCGCCGACACCATAACTTTAAATTCCACACAATCTGGTGTATATTCGCGTAAATCGAAGGTAATTATGCGAAATCTTTTTTCATTAGTCAGTGTGGGACTCCTGTTTCTCGTAGTTCTCGGATGCTCATTAATACGGAGTACTAACCAGGGCCAGACGAATACGCCGGTAGCGGCAAACCGTACCTTGACCGACGATGCCGTTGATGCAACGACAGGTAAGTCATCGATCGGCATTCCGGAATGTGACGCCGTGATGGATGAACTGGTCGGCCAAACCAAAACCGACCCGGATGAAGGCTATGTTGCAAAGGCGTTTCGACAGTATTGGGAAAACACCATTCGCGACGCCATCCGCAAGAGCGTGGAGGAAAATAAGAACGACCCAAAAATGCTGGCTGCCGAATGTAAGAAGATCCAGCTCCAACTCAACAAATTTAAGGCCGAACAAGAAGAAAAGACGGCTCAGCAATAGTGGAGAAGAGCAACGGTGGATTAGCTAAGAAAAGACAATCAAGCTGCCCGAAATGAAAAGCCCGGCAAAGAGAAATCTTTCGCCGGGCTTTCCATTTTGTGAAAAAAATGGGCTAAATGCTCATGATCTCCTGTTCTTTATTTTTCGCCAGTTCATCGATCTTGCCGACATAAGTATTCGTCAGTTTCTGAACCTCGTCGAGTCCGCCGCGTTCGTCGTCTTCGGAGATCTCTTTGTCCTTCAGCATTTTCTTCAGGGTGTCGTTGGATGCATGCCGAACGTTGCGGATGGCCACGCGGTGCTCTTCGGCAAACTCAAAGACCTGTTTAGCAAGCTGCTTTCGTCGTTCTTCGTTCAGCGGCGGGATCGGGAGTCGGATCATCTTACCGTCGTTCGACGGATTCAAGCCGAGGTTGGCAGCAATGATCGCTTTCTCGACCGCACCAAGCTGCGTGGCGTCCCACGGCTGCACGGTAAGCAGATGCGGTTCGGGTACGGCGACCGACGCCAACTGATTAAGCGGGGTCGGCGTTCCGTAATAATCGACCGAGACCGCATCAAGCAATCCGACCGTAGCACGGCCGATCCTGACATTTGCCAGCTTGCGCTTAAAATCCTCGACGACCGACTCCATCTTCGGAGCCGTTTCCTTCAATACAATGTCTACACTCATCTTTTTTCGTTTAGGCTGAGGTCGCTGCGTCACCGACGGTTACCATCGTTCCGACCGACAGGTCGCCGCAGACCGCTTTGATTATATTGCCGGGCTGGGTCATGTTAAAGACGACGATCGGCAAATTATTGTCCATGCAGAGGGAGATAGCTGACGCGTCCATTATTTTAAGCCGCTTTTCTAACACTTCTTGATAGGTGATCTTGTCAAATTTCGTAGCCTCGAGAAAGATATTCGGGTCGGCCGAATAGATGCCGTCCACCTTGGTAGCCTTGAAGATCACGTCGGCGTTCATCTCGCAAGCACGAAGTGCAGCCGCCGAATCGGTCGTAAAATACGGATTGCCCGTACCGGCCGCAAAGATCACAACACGCTTTTTCTCAAGATGCCGTACGGCCCGCCGGCGAATGAAAGGCTCGGCGAGCTGCGGGATGTCGATGGCGGACATTACCCGCGTATAAACATGCAGTTTCTCCATCGCATCCTGAAGCACGACGGCGTTCATTACGGTCGCCAGCATGCCGATATAATCGGCTGCCGCGCGATCCATATTCCCGGCTGATTTTGAAACGCCCCGAAAGATGTTACCGCCGCCGACCACGATAGCTACCTCGACGCCCAAGTCATGGACCGCCTTGATCTCTTTCGCAACGGCTTCGGCCACTGCCGTATCAATACCGTAGTTCTGGCCGCCCATAAGGGCCTCGCCAGAGAGCTTTAGGAGTATACGATTGAATGCCGGCTGGGACATAGCTTTCAGAGCCATGAGACCATAGCGTGATCGCCCTCGACGCTATGAACTCTACAAACTCTTAACTCACTAACTCGATCATCCTACCATTGATGCAACTTCTGCTGCGAAATCATCTGCTTTCTTTTCGATGCCTTCGCCCATCTTGTAACGTGTAAAACGGCGGACCGAGATGTTTTCTTTGATCGAGCCGATCTTTTCGGCAACAAGTTCGCCGACGGTCTTGCTCGGATCTTTCACAAAGGGCTGATCGACGAGTACCGAATCTTCAAAGAACTTGTTTAAGCGGCCCTCGATGATCTTGCCTAGCACTTCATCCGGCTTTCCGGCATTTTTCGGGTCGTTTTTGAGCTGGCCCATGAGGATCTCGCGTTCCTTTTCGATGACGTCCGCCGGAACTTCGTCACGTGTCGTGAATCGCGGGTCCGAAGCTGCGATGTGCATCGCGATGTCCTTGACGAGTTGCTGAAACTCTTCGCCTCGCGAAACGAAATCGCTTTCGCAGTT
>JBBQTV010000271.1:0-4087 GCA_038212935.1 Pyrinomonadales bacterium
GACGGCGACGAAGCCCTAGTGGAACTCGTAAGTGAAGCCTTGAAAGAGCACGCTCAGGCGAAAGTGTTTTTGGGTGAGCTTGATGCCGTGGTGGGAGACGCAAGCAAATTCGATCCGCTCTTAACGAAGCTGATCCAGGACGTTCGGCACCATGTCGAGGAAGAAGAGGGCGAGATGTTTCCGATGGTCGAGGCTCAGTTTGAAGAGCAAACACTGGACATGTGGGGCGAGCAGATACAGGCCGAGAAAGACAGGTTCGAGATGTCCGCGGAATCGGCTTACGCCTGATCTAACCAGAATTCGCAAAAAAAAGAACACGGGGAAAAATGGCTACAAAAAAGAAGAATACGAATGTCAGCACAAAGCAGCTTGAACTTGAAGTCGACCGCGAGGACGGTGCCGACCAGTTCCTGACAACCAACCAAGGCGTACGCATCAACGACAACCAGAATTCGCTGAAGGCTGGCAATCGAGGGCCGACGCTGCTTGAAGATTTCATAATGCGTGAGAAGATCACGCATTTTGATCATGAGCGCATTCCGGAGCGAATCGTTCATGCTCGCGGATCCGGAGCGCACGGTGTTTTTCAGGTTTACGAGTCAATGGCGAAGGTGACGAAAGCCAAGTTTCTTCAGGACCCGACGATCCAGACGCCCGTGTTCGTTCGTTTTTCTACCGTAGCCGGTTCACGCGGTTCGACCGACCTGGCTCGTGACGTTCGCGGATTTGCGGTCAAATTCTATACGGAAGAGGGAAACTTTGATTTGGTCGGCAACAACATGCCGGTTTTCTTTATTCAAGACTCCATTAAGTTTCCGGATCTGGTTCACGCCGTCAAACCCGAGCCGCACAACGAAATACCGCAAGCGGCGTCGGCCCACGACACTTTTTGGGATTTCATCTCATTAATGCCCGAATCGACGCACATGATCATGTGGCTGATGTCGGACCGAGCGATACCGCGTTCCTACCGAATGATGGAGGGCTTCGGCGTCCACACATTTCGCTTACTCGATGATAAGAAGAAGTCGACCTTCGTTAAGTTCCACTGGAAGCCGTTGCTCGGTGTGCATTCGGTCGCCTGGGATGAGGCACAGAACATTTCGGGTAAGGACCCAGACTTTCACCGCCGCGATCTTTGGGAAGCGATCGAATCGGGAGCGTTTCCGGAGTACGAACTCGGTGTTCAATTGGTGAAAGATTCGGATGAGCACAAGTTCGAATTCGACCTTCTTGATCCGACCAAGATCATTCCCGAAGAGCTTGTTCCGGTTCAGAGGATCGGCAAACTGACCTTGAATCGCAATCCGGATAATTTCTTTGCCGAGACCGAACAGGTCGCATTCCACATTGGCCACATCGTTCCCGGTATCGATTTCACGAATGATCCGCTGCTGCAGGGCAGGCTTCATTCATACCTTGACACGCAACTTAAGCGTCTCGGAGGTCCGAATTTTCACGAGATCCCGATCAATCGTCCGATAGCACCTGTTCATAACAACCAGCGGGATGGACATATGCGGCAGACAATAAACAAGGGCCGGGTCAGCTACGAACCGAACTCGATCGGCGGCGGATGCCCGTTTCAGGCCGGAATGGCCGACGGCGGATTTACTAGTTTCGAAGAGCCCATCGATGCAAGGAAGGTCCGCGAACGGAGCCCGAGTTTTCACGACCACTTTAGCCAGGCAACGCTTTTCTACGATAGCCAGTCGGCCGCCGAGAAAAGGCATATTGTCGATGCGTTTCGCTTCGAGCTGGGGAAGGTCGACATCCAGGCAGTTCGAGCGAGAATGGTCGGCATCCTGACGCAGGTGGATAAGGATCTGGCGCGTCAGGTGGCGGATGGCCTTGGAATTCCGGTGCCGTCGAAACCCGAGCAGCCGATCAACCAGTCTTTCGGGGCGGATACCGATCCGAGATCGGTCCAGCCGAAAAAGGTGACATCGTCGATAGAGGCGTCTGAGGCTTTGAGTATGGCGAACACCGTTAAAGATACAATCAAGTCGCGAAAGATCGCGGCACTGATCGCAGATGGTTTTGACGGCAAGGAACTTGAGGCGATGAAGAAGGCTCTTATGGCGGAAGGCGCGATGCTGAAGACCATCGCTCCGAGACATGGCGTTATAACGACGGCGGACGGAAAAGCAGTTGTCGCTGATTTTAGTCTCTTGACGGCGGCCTCGGTTTTGTTTGATGCGGTATATATTCCCGGCGGCGCGGACAGCATCGAAACCCTCTCGGGCAGTGCTGACGCCTATCACTTTGTGAATGAGGCTTATAAACATTGCAAAGCGATCTGCTCTACCGGAGACGCGGCGCTGTTTATCGAAAACTCATTTGCCGGCGGAGCTGCGGCGGAGGACGCGGGGGTGATCATCGCAGCTAAACCCGCGAAAGCGGCGCCTGCCTTTATCAAGGCGATCGCAAATCACCGCAACTGGGAACGGGAGGCCGAAAGAAAAGTTCCGGCGTAGTTTGTCCGCAGAATGAAGAAAAGCACGGAGGAGAATATATCTCGTCCGTGCTTTTTTGTGATTCGCGGCAGCTTTGTTTTAAGCGGCGGCAGCTACTACTTTTTCGGCGGCGTCGTCCATTCCCGTGGCGGGGATGATGCCGATGCCGGAGTTGGCGAGGATCTCGCGGCCGGCTTCGACGTTTGTACCTTCGAGCCGGGCGACGATCGGGATCGAAACGCCTAGGTTTTTGGCGGCCGCGACGACACCGCTGGCAACCATGTCGCAGCGGACAATACCGCCGAAAATGTTGATGAGCACGGCTTTGACGTTTTCATCAGCAAGCAGGATCTTGAACGCCTGTTCGACGCGTTCCTGCGAGGCACCTCCGCCGACGTCAAGGAAGTTCGCAGGTTCGCCGCCAGCGAGTTTGATGATGTCCATCGTCGCCATTGCGAGGCCGGCTCCATTGACCATGCAGCCGATGTTGCCGTCGAGCTTGATGTAGTTCAGGTCATACTTCGAAGCTTCGATCTCGAGCGGCTCTTCTTCGTTCAGGTCGCGGAGGTCGGCGTATTCCTTATGGCGGAACATCGCGTTGTCATCGAAGTTGATCTTGGCGTCGAGTGCGATCAGGCGATTATCTTTCGTCAGCAGGAATGGATTGATCTCAACGATCGATGCGTCCATTTTTTCGAACGCATCATAGAGCGATAGCATGAATTTCGCGGCCTGATTGATGAGTTCAGCAGGAATGCCCAGACCGAAAGCAAGCTTGCGTGCCTGAAACGGACGCATGCCGACCGACGGGTCGATCGTTTCTTTCAAAATCAGCTCTGGCGTTTCTTCGGCGACCCTTTCGATGTCCATTCCGCCCTCGGACGAGGCCATGAAAGTGTTGCGGCCCGAGATGCGGTCGAGCGTGATGCCGAGGTAAAATTCCTTGTCGATCGGCAGGCCTTCTTCGATAAGGAGCGTTTTGACCTCTTGGCCTTCGGGGCCGGTCTGGTGCGTGACAAGCTGCATGCCGATCATCTCGGACGCGATCTGTTTCGCTTCCTCAGGCGATTTCGCGAGCTTTACGCCGCCGCCTTTGCCCCGGCCGCCGGCATGGATCTGAGCTTTGACGACGACGACGTCGGTGCCGAGTTCTTTCGCGGCGGCTTCGGCCTCATCTGCGGAACGGGCAACGATGCCACGCGGGACCGGAACGCCATATTCTTTCAAGAGGGCTTTGCCCTGATATTCATGGATCTTCATAAATGTTTACTGAGTGGAATGCTTTGAGTTAATTGTAGCCGTCATCTGCCAAAAGCTCAAAAGCCCCCGCGGAAAGCAGGGGCTTCTGGATGGTATGCTCGGAAGCTGATTACTGGATCTTCACGATGAGCTTTAGAAGCTTCCATTTATCGCTGCGGTAAACGTATTCGTACTCAACGTTTACGGGAAGCGGCTTGGTCGCGTATTTGCCGTTCACGACGAGTATACTGAGGCCTTTCTCCGTTCGAATATAGGGCTCGGGTGAGAACTCGGCGTCCATACCGGCGGCCCGATTAAGTATCGGAACGACCCTCTTCTTCTGAGCGGTGAATACTTTAAAGGCATCCCGCATCTGCTCCTCAGTGTACGTC
>JBBQTV010000272.1:0-4064 GCA_038212935.1 Pyrinomonadales bacterium
GCACGTACGAGCATCGGAACATTGTGGCCGTCGACATAGCCGATGTATTTGAAACCGAGTTCGTTGACCAAGGCACCAGGCAGCACCGCCGCGGCGATCGCGTCCTTGACCGATTTTGCAGCACGGCGTAGAGCTCCGCCAAAATGGGGAACACTTCCGAGAGCATCGCCTATCTCTTCTTTCAAATGTTGATAGCTCTGCGCTTCTTTGATCCGATTGAGGTAGCCGCTCAATGCCCCGACTGCGGGTGCGATCGACATCTCATTATCGTTAAGGATCACGATAAGTCTGGATTTCAAATGCCCCGCCTGGTTGATCGCTTCCATGGCCATGCCGCCAGCGAGCGACGAATCGCCGATCAGTGCACAGACGTGGAAATCCTCTCTTTTTTGGTCGCGTGCGACCGCCATGCCTAGGCCGGCAGAGATCGAGGTAGATGCGTGGCCCGCACCAAACGTGTCGTATTCTGATTCCTCACGGCGCAGGAACCCCGAAAGCCCGCCGTATTGCTTGATCGTGTGGAGCTCATCGCGGCGGCCGGTCAGTATTTTATGAGCATACGCCTGATGGCCAACGTCCCAAACCAATCGGTCGTTCGGCGTGTCGAAGACGTAATGCATCGCAACAGCAAGCTCTACCGCGCCGAGCGACGCTCCGGTATGCCCGCCTACGCGCGAACAAGTATCTATGATGTACTGCCTAACCTCATCGGCGACTTCCTGCAGATCTTCGACCTTAAGCTGCCGCAGGTCCGCCGGCGAATTTATCTCGGATAAAAATCTCATTATTGATGTAAATGCCTATTGGCGTTCGAACTTCGCATTTTAGCCTTTTGTAGCCACTATGTTCAATTCGCGAAAGAGCGGTTAACGGTTTCCGGGACCGGACTGTTTACATTTGTTTACATTAAACTTTCGACTTTCGGCCCGGCAAACGCGTCTTAGTAAACGATGGCGGAAGCCAAATTAATCGAGAAAGAGGTAAAAATATGTCATTAAAAAAAGGATTGTTCTCAGGTGCCGCTCTGGCAATTGCCATCGGTGGATTTACAGTCGCAGGATCCGCACAGACCACCACAGAATCAGGTGATAGCGCAGTAAAGACCGAACGTCAGTCGAAAGGTTGGGGCAAAGGCAAACGCGGTGGAAAACGCGGCTTTCGCGGTCACCGCGGCGGCATGGGGTTTCGTGGTATAGAGCTTACAGACGCTCAAAAAGAGCAGATGAAAGCTATCCGGCAGGCCAACCCTGTTGATCCGGTACTTCGTGAAGAGATGAAGACGATCATGCAGGCTCGCCGTGCAGGAACTATCACCGAGGATCAGAAACAGAGAATGGAGGCGATCCGCACACAGCAGAAAGCCCAGATGCAGGTGATGCGTCAGCAGATGGAAGCTATTCTGACACCGGAGCAGAAAGTTCAGCTCGAAGCCCGCAAGGCGGAAATGCAGCAGAAGATGCAGGAACGACGCCAGAGAATGCAGGAACGCCGGAATGCAGAAAGAACAGAAGCAGCCGGCAACCAACTAAGCGCACCCCAAGCAATAAAAAGAGGCGTGATGGAATAAGTTCCGTCACGCCTCTTTTCATTTTCTAATGTCGAAAATCAGCCGATGAACATATCTTCTTCCTCGTAAACACGGTTGATCTGTTTCGGGGCTGGAGCAAAAAGAACTTCCAAACCCTTTCTGACACCCGCCATCACTGCAGCTATCTCGCGTGCCGGTACGACGATCTTTTGCTGAACGAAATCCGTTGTATTGGTCACTTGCAGATGCGTACGGTCGATGGTATCGCTTACCATTTCGACCTTGTCCCTTGCCACCAATGCCGTCGAGCCGACAAGCTGCTTAAGATCGGCAACCTCTTCGCGAATCAATTCGGTCGATTCAGCAAGGTGCTTCGTCGCGACAGAAAGATTTGAGGACACCTCAGTGAGGTGCACAGAGATCTCCTGTCCTTGCGAACTCATCGCGTTGACCTTCGTGATCAGCGGTTCAACACGTTCTTCGACGCGTTTAACCGTTCCTATCACACGACGGATGATCATCGCGATGGCTATTAAAGCGATAGCCATCACAATGAAACAAATCGCAATGACGATCGACGAGACCATCATCCAAAACTGCGCGTCGTTCGCGTTCATAGGGCTAATTACTTATCTTCTTCTTTTACGGGGTAGCTCGGGCGTCCTTCGCTAATAGACTTAGCTTCGGTCTTACGCTTTTCTGCAACGTAAGCGTCCTTGCCCGCTTCGACTGCTGCGGTGAACGGATTAGCTGTTCGGGCCGCTGCGGCCTTTGCCTTTTCACCGAATTCTCCGGCCTTTTCCTGAGCCGTGTGCACCAATTCGCCCGCACGCTCACGCGATACTTCGTAATATTCGCCGGCAACGTCCTGAAGATGGGCGGCCGTTTCCTTGCTCTTCTCGATTCCCTTACGGGTCACATCAGCAATGTCGCCGCGAAGCTCAGTCCCTGATTTAGGGGCAAAAAGCAAAGCCACAACAGCTCCGATTCCGCCGCCGATCAATAAATAGGTCAATTTAGTAGCCGCACTTGTTTCGTCTCTTTCGTATTCGTGTCTCATAATATTCTCCTGTTCCGAAATGATGCTGTAGATAGAATCTATCTTTGTTTGCAATAATTATACCAAAATTCGAGGCGAAAGAGCAACGAGATTTCGAGCAAAGAAAAAAAGGCCTTTCGATTCAAACAAAAGGCCTTCGGATAACTGTTTCAATGTAGTTACAAAAGTGTACTGAGTGTTTCGTTCGCAGTTACAGCCTTGAATAGGTCAAAGTTGGGATTTAACTCAACTGCCCGCTGCAAATGTTTTTTTGCTGATGCTTTGTCGCTTAATGCGAGGTCGATCATTCCGGCATGATAATAGATGCGGGCGTCATTCGTCTTCAGACGCATGGCTTTACTTATCTGTTCCTTCGCCTCGGCAAACATGCCCTTTTTATAAAGGCTCCAGGCCAGAATGTCGGACGCGTAGATGTCTTTGATAACCGCATAGTCGGCCCTGGCGACGTCAACCGCTCGGTCGAGATTCTTGTCGTTGTCAGCCCAGAAGAGTGCCATACGATGTTCGTCGTAATGGGCGCCCATCGTCGCTTCGCCGCCTTCGGCCATTGCATACTGCTTGCCAGCGTTTTCACTGTCGCCCATGCTGCGGTAAACATCGCCTAGCAAAAGCACGGTGTCTATCCCAGCCGAACGGTTCTGTGCCTCGACCAAAGCGGCCTTAGCGCCAGTAAGATCGCCCTTTGACGCTAACGTTCTGCCTTTTCCGTAGAGTGCATGATGGTACTCCGGCATCACCTGTAACGACTCGTTATAAACCTTCAGCGACTCATCATATTTGCCGTTCTTCCATAATTCGTTACCTAGCTGTGCAAGACACCAGGCGACTGCCTCTTTGTCACTGGGATCGGCGGTCCGGGCTGCAAGCTTGTACAATTCGACCGAACCTTCGTGATCACCATACAGCGACCGGATGTGGGCCGCCCGTGCATAGGACGCAGAATCAGGCCGCGTATTTACCATTTGCTGGGCAAATTCGGCCGCAGCCGAATAGTCGCCAAGCTCAGCATTCGCATCGGTCAAGATCCCCAGAACAAAAGAATCGTTCGGCAATTCTTTTTGGAGCTGCGTGCCGATCTCGCGAGCCTCATCAAATCGGTGATCCGAGAGAAATACCGTGGCCTTTAGCTTCAGTAAGACCTGATCGTTAGCGGCAAACGAAAGGCCTTTCTCTATCGCATTGAGCGCTTTCTCATTGTTCGTTGGATCTCCGGTCTCGCGGCCGATCCGGATAAAGGCCGTCGCGAGAGCGCGGTATCCGGTCGGAGATTCCGGAAGCTTTTCGACTAACGCTTCAGCGGCCTCGACCGCCTGTTGGCGTTCGGGCGATATTGGCACAGCGGAGGCCGACGAAGCCTTAGTTTCAGGAACCACACTAGAATTTGCACATCCAAACGACCAAAATGCTGAGAACAATGCGAGCAGTGCAAGTTTATTGGAGAATTTATTGATGATCATAAATATTCTAGAAGGATCG
>JBBQTV010000273.1:0-4038 GCA_038212935.1 Pyrinomonadales bacterium
TCCGCCATCTTGCGGAGCCAGATATCAGATTTTATAGACATAAAAAAAGTGGTAACGCCAAATACGTTACCACCATTTTGATTCGAAATAAAAACTGAAAAAGTTATCCGGGCCGGCTAACTTCCGATATCTTCATCGTTCCGTCGCCGATGGAGAATTTTAGCGGGACCGAGCCCGAGCCGGCCTTTGCTTCGATCAATTTGTCGGTGAATTCGCCTTTGCGTGCCCGGGGCTTAAAGCCGGAGTAGCTGTTTTCGATCGAGCCGGTGCGAAGGATCGCTGCATCAAAGTCAGCGTTCAGGCCGTTCGGCAAAACCAAATTCATCGTGCCGCTAGCCATCTGAACATCGGCATAGCGCCCTCGCCAGCTTCGCGACGGTATCGAGATATCGACAGAGCCGGTGCCGAACGTCGCAATGATGCCCCCGCCGACAAGGTCGATGCTTGCCTTCGTGTCGACGTAGTTGATCCGCATGGTGCCCTCGATGCCCGAAACGTGCAGATCGCCGCGGCCGCCATCGATCTCGATGTCGGTGTAGCGGGGAACTTTGATCACGTAATTGATCTTATACGCGGAATCGAAAAGATGCTTCGGAAATTTCTTGTCTATCTTTCGGATCGCCTTCTTGTCGTGAACTCCGGTGCTTATGATGCCGGTCCGGCCGAGCGATTCCTGGAGCACAAAGCTGGTGATCGTCGAGAGTCTGGCGATGTCAGCCTCGGTCGCAGCTTCCATTTCGATCTCGGCTGAGATCTCGATCTCACGGTTGTTCCAACCTTCGACGCGGATCGAGCCATTCGGGGCACCAATTATGGTCACGGTGCCCCCTACGCCGAAGTCGAGGCGGTCCGTCTTATATGTGGTGCGTTTGATCAGTCCGTTCGATTGAGCAATGGCTGTGAACGAGAATGCAACGAGAAAAGCTGCGAAAAGGAATGCTTTTTGATATTTCATTTTGTATCCGGTGCGGGGGTGAGCGACTGAAGTGGCGGCCAAAATCAATTCTAAGCCGCCAGCATGTCAAAAAGCAATCTTTTTCTGGACCGCGACTTTAGGTTATCGGCGGATGAAGGCAATATTGCCGCGCTGGTTCGTAACAGTTAAGGTTGCATCGCTCTGGCCAACGCGGCCGACAACGCGACGGCCGTCACCGGTGAAGCTCATACTTTCATTGGCGAACGAGCCAAGCGAGATGTTGCGGGTCGACGGAGCCGTCGCCATCAGCCGAAAGGAAGAGGTAAATGGTATACGAAGATTAATGTTCCCCCGAACGGATGTGAAGCGGTAATTGCCGCCATCTTTGATCCCGCCGTCAAAGAAAATATCCCCGATGCCGTTTTGTGCCGAGACGGCATTCGCATCGATGTTGGTCAAGGTTATATCGCCCTCGCTCGTAATGTGCGCACGAACGAGTCCGCCGCGGACGTTGGAAACGATGAGATTGCCCATTAGCGTTTCGATATCAACGCTGGACGTGAAAGGCACGCGGATCGTAAAATTAACATTCCCGACGTCATTGCGGCCTTGGTTCTCTTTTACGAGATTTATTAAGATCCGTCCTTCAACCAACTGCGGCGTAATGTTTGCCGCCGGAGCCTCAAGGTACGCCGAAATGCTGACCTCATTGCGGTTCCAGCCTTCGACCGTCACCGTTCCAGAACGATTGGTCAGCTGAAGCCGAACATTCGTCGTCGCAGGAAAGTTTCGCGAGAACCGCCGCTGAGCAGATGCATCGCCCGGCAGCAGCGCGAGAAAGCTGACGAAAAGCGCACCGATGAGCAACACCGAACTCATAGCCGGAAACGAGCCCGACCTATTTCGTAAAATAGAAAACATTACAGAAACTAAAGCTCGGAAAACTGTCGAAGCAAGTTCATTTTGTCGTTAAGGGCCGTGTCGAGCATCTCGACCGAAACTTCGTCAAACGGATCTTCTTCGATGATGAGCGTATATTCTTTGACCGCCTGATCTATCTCGACGAGGTTGCGGTCGAACGCGAGCCGCATTCGTTCGTCCCATTGAGCTCGGCGGGCCTGAACACGCTGGTTCCAATATTCGATCGCTGCATGCTGTTCGCGGATCCGGCGTTCGCGGGCCTGTGCCGGCGAATCGTTGAGCCCGACGCGGACGAGGACCTTTTCAAACGTCGTTTGTGTCTCGGCCGATCGCGTTGTGTAATCGTCACTCGCCGGCTGCATATAATTGCGTAAACCGACAACGGTCAATAGCGAGCTGATGATTGCCACACCCAGCACGGCAAAACCGGCCTGTGAAGCGGAAAAATTCCACTGCCGCCGAAACCAGCCGACCGGCTCTTCTGGTTTCGGTTCGGGCTTGGCTTCCTTTTCAATAATGTTGTTGATGCGGCACCAAAGAGCTTGAGGGTTTGGCGGAAGAACCTCGTCCGCATCCATTTCTTTGCACGAAAGAAGCACCGCCGAAAACTCCTCGAATATCTGTGCGCAACCGGAGCACATCGCTAAGTGCTCGCGAACCGCTGCCGATGCTTCTGCATCGAGGTCGTTATCCAGAAAATGGCTAATTCTAAGCTGGCAATTTTCGCAATTCATTACAGTAAAACCGATGCCCCGCCCGCCGCAGGAGAAGTGTTGAGGCACGAACTGAGCGATCAAACTAATAGATTGTCTAAGCGTCTCAAACGTTGCCCTGTGTCATCCGGCAGGGCCACTTAATCGGGCAAAAATATGCACGAACAAGCTGTATATCTCATTCGTGCGATTCTTGTGCTATGCCAATATTAGGCGGCGTCTTTGGTCAATAAGCCTCGAAGCTTTAACCGCGCTTTGTGAAGCTGCGATTTCGAGGTGCCGACTGATATGCCCAATTGATTTGCGACCTCTTCATGCTCAAAGCCTTCGATGTCATGTAAAACAAAAACCTTCTTATATCCCGGCGGGAGTTCGGCGATGGCGGTCTTCAATGCAATACGATCTACGACCTGCATTTTGCCCGGGTTCGCCGTGCCGACAACCGTCTGTTCCGGAATCTCGCCGTCGTCAGATGTTTTTTCGTTCTTAACGCTTCGGCGTCGGAAGTGCATCAGTACTTGATTGACAGTCAACCGATGGAGCCAGGTCGAAAATGCCGAATCGCCGCGAAAGCTGCCTATCTTGCGGAAAAGCTGGATAAAGACTTCCTGAGTCAGGTCCTCGGCCTCGGTCTGACTTGACGTCATCCGGAGGCAGAGGCTGTAAGTTCGGCGATTGTAACGGTTGTAAATGACCTCAAAAGCGGCGATATTGCCCGAGGCGGCTAGCCGGCAAAGATCGATGTCCGGTGCCGACTCGTCGAATGTCTGCTCAGCGACCGGCGTGAGGTATAAGGCGTCTGCGGTATTGTCGAAGCCAAAAGGCGCCTCGGCTTTGATAGCCGCGGTGTTTGAGTCCATGGTAACTCCTTCGAAACTGCCGGATTGTAGTACTTTGTCCGCGTCTATGATGAGTGGCCTCCTGATGTGGTTGCTTCTACTAGCTAAAAAGTCTAGCTTTATTTGCCGTAAAGGTAAAGGATTTTCTGCCTACGCCGCCATTTCGAAAAACGCCGATATTCTGGTATAAACTTCCGAGGACCCGCGAGAGCCTAACAATACCTATGCTATTCCTCACACAGTCGGCTGCCGTTTACGGCATCGACGCGATAATTGTCGATATCGAGGTCAACATGCGCCCGTCGGGTGAGAACGACATGACGCCGCCGGTTACGATCGTCGGCCTACCGGACACCGCCGTCCGCGAATCGCGCGAACGAATCCGCGCGGCGATCAGCAACAGCGGCTTTTTTTTCCCCATACAAAAGGTGACGGTTAACCTCGCTCCGGCTGACGTTAGAAAGGAAGGTGCGAGCTTTGACCTGCCGATGGCGCTCGGCATTCTGGGAGCCAATGCGGATCTCGGCAATGGCGAAAATCTGGAAAGCACGTTGAGCATCGGTGAACTTTCGCTCGACGGCCGCATCCGTCCGGTTCGCGGTGCGTTGTCGATCGCGCTCGCCGCACGCGACAACGGCATCCGCAATCT
>JBBQTV010000274.1:0-3927 GCA_038212935.1 Pyrinomonadales bacterium
AGAGAATTATGGCACCGAACGCGTCAGATCAAAAGCATGCCGAAGAAAAGCCGGATTCGGAACTTCATGACCCGATGTGGTCAGTTGTTTCGTTTGAACGGCGAGAAGCTGGCGGCTTGACGTACGAGGACGCGATGCGGATCATGAGCGAACTGGATGCTGCGGGCGTCAGCGGCCTTTGCCTTTTGACGGATGCAGCGGCCGCGCGCGTCAGCGCCTCAAAATCGTAAGATCACCTTCCCGAAACTCTCATTCGACGCAAGATATTCGTGAGCCGCGGCAACGTCATTTACGTCAAAAACGCGATCGACAACTGGAACATATATCGAACCGACGCCCGGTAAAATGTCGCGGGAAAAGGCCTGCATCGCATGCGCCTTCTCGTCGTTTGACCGCGAACGCAGAACGGTACCTTTGATTGTAAGCCGCTTTGTTAGGGCGATTCCCATATCGAATTCTGCGTTCCTGCCGGCAGTGAGCCCGACGAGCATTATTCGGCCTTTCGACGCCATGCTTTTCAGGTTTTCCGGAAAGTAAGCTCCGCCTACGAGATCGAGGACAACATCGACCCCGCGGCCGTCGGTCAATTCGATGACCCGTTCTGCAAAGACCGGCCCGCCTGATGTTTCGATGGTGTGATCGACGCTTCCGGCTTCGTTCATCAGCCTCTCTAATTTATCGGGACTTCGCGATGTACCGATCACGGTCGCCTCCGCTTCCTTTGCGATCTGCGCTGCGGCAAGGCCGACACCCGAGGCGATAGCGTGAATGAGCACGGTCTCGCCTGCTTGCAGTCCGGCCTGTGTGATCAATGCATCGTGCGCGGTGACATAAGCCTCGGGTACGGCCGCGGCGGACTCCATCCCGATCTGCGTTATCTTTGCGACAAGGCGTCTATCGACTCGGACAAACTCTGCCTGAGCTTCGCCCGCCGTGATTCCAAAGACCTCGTCGCCCTTCTTTAGGTCGGCCACGGTGTCACCAACTTCCTCAACGACGCCGGCAAACTCAAGCCCCGGAATTCTCGCGTCGTAACCACTCGGTGGAGGATAAAGGCCGCGTCGTTGAAGCAGATCGGCCCGGTTCAGCCCGGCGTAATGAACTCGGACGATAACCTCGCTGCCGCCGGGAGCGGACGGCGAAGGTACATCGCGGATCTCAAGCTTATCGCTTTCGCCGAACTCGGTAATGTAGACGGCTTTCATTTATTTGAGCGGGTTACGAAGCCTAGTTTCTATGTCGTTCGCCTTTAGTGAGTTTCCGGTCGCGCGTTCGAGATCGGCGATGGCCTTGTTCAATTCGGTCTGTGCACGGAGCTCAGTGCTGCGGGCCGTGGTCAGAGCTGTCTGCCGCTCAAGTACTGCGTAAATATCCGATTGCCCGGCGTCGAGCTTTCTCTGTTCCGATTCGTATTGCCGGGCTGAATTCTCACGCGAGATCGCCGCGGAACGAAGCCGTGACTCAGCCGTCCGTAGAGCCTGTAACGCGTTCCGGACCTCGACCTGTATCGTCTGTTCGACCTGTTCACGCTGGGTGGCGATGCGTTCGCCTTCGACCAGCGAACGGCCAAGTTGTGCGCGTGCGGTCTTATCGCCAAAAAGCGGAAGATCGATCGTCACGCCGACTCGATAGGTCGGATACCGGTTACTAAAGACGCCGCTGTACGGATTGCCGGTGAGCGCCTGCAGGTTACCCAGCTGCTGTTGGCATTCAGGCGACTCCGGCGCAGTCGTGCAAGGCGTCGGAAAGTTTGGATTGAAGGAAGGGTTCTGGCTGCCGCCGATACCTGCCGAGCTATAGCTCGCTACCAGATCGACCTTCGGCAGCGTCTGGTTTCGGAAAAATCTTTGATCTATTTCGTTAATACCTTTCTGAACCTCGTTGAGTTCAAGCTCAGGGCGATTCGACATCGCAGCGGTGATCGCGTCATTCAGCGTCGTAAGTGGCGCCTTTAGGTCCACCGGATCGACGGGAACGAGAGCTTCGTTCCAAACCGCATCGTAGCGATTCGGCGAGATGAGGTTCTTTAGATTATTTTCGGCTTGCGTAACGATATTGAGAGCGTCGAATACGGACTGTTCAAAAAGCGCGACTTGCGTTTCGGCGGCCACGATGTCGATCGGGGCAAGCTGGCCTTCTTCGACCAGGCGGCGGTTGTGATCGAGCTGCTGCTTGGCATCGCTGACGCCGTCACGCTGCACCTGAAGATTTCGCAAGGCGAACGTCAGGTCCCAATACGCGCGCTGGACATTCGTTATGACGTCGATCGACCGCTGGCGAAACTGTGCGTCGGTCAGTGAAAGGTTACGCTTCGCGATCTCTATGACACGGCGAGGCTGATCGAACCTGCGGCCACGTAAAAGAGGCTGTGAGATCGAAAACCCGAGGCTCGCATTGTTCTGCGGGCTAAGTATCGATATGGGATTGTCGGTCGTCACCCGCTGATTGTTCGCGTTTGCCGACAGGACCGTCCCAAATCTGGGAACGTAGCCTTGGATCGATCCCGTTCCGACGAATGCTCCCTGCGTCGTGTCTCGGTTTGTGCTGAAGATACTGACGTTCGGGACGGTCGAGCGTTCGTAATACGTTTGGCCCACGAGCCGAGGCTGAAAAAAGCCGCGGGCAGCCAGAAGATCGAACTCCGCGATCTGAACGTTCTTGCGGGTGACCTCAATGTCCTTGTTATTCTCAAGCGCAAGAGCGACAGCCTCGCGCACGGTCATCGGACGCTGCTCGGCCATATCTACCCCGACGCGGCCAAGGTCGGGCAGAACGCGTTCTTCGGATCTGAAGTTCGGTGCGATCGCCGGTACGCCTTTGATCTCTTCGGGCGTAAGGCCCTTTTTATCCGATGCGAAAGGCGTCGGCGAGGGCGTCGGGTCCTGAGCCAGTGCCGGGATCACCGCCACCGACAATAGAAGTATTAAGCCGAATATTAAACGCGAATACATAAATCACCTGATCCCGCTTTACGCGGACTACTGCTTCCCGAAAAGCGAACTCGTCGCCGCCGTAAATCTCCGTCTAACGCCGCCAAACACCCATTCGGAGAATCGGCTGACGTATTGAAACAAACGCATCTCCGCCAGGTCATCGAATATCGAATAAAAGACCGGCACGGCTACGAGCGTCAGCAGCAAACATAACGATTGGCCGCCGACGACCAGGACGCCGATCGACCGGTTCGTTCCGGAACCCGCACCGCTGGACAGCACCAACGGCATCATACCCGCGACAAGCGCAAGCGTCGTCATCAGAATCGGCCGCAGCCTGTCGCGGTTTGCCTGAATGATCGCATCATAACGGCTCATGCCTTTTGCACGAAGATTGTTCGTGTGATCGATCTGCAAGATAGCGTTTTTCTTGACGATGCCGAAGAGCAACAGCAGGCCCAGCCCCGAAAAGATGTTCACTGTCTGGCCGGTTATCAAAAGGCTCAAGATGCCGAACGGGATCGCTAGCGGCAGCGTAAGCAAGATCGTGACCGGATGAATGAATGATTCGAACTGCGCCGCGAGGACGATGTACATAAAAATGAACGAAAGAACGAACGCCAAAAGAAAATAAAACAGTGCACGGCCCATTTCCTTCGATTGGCCGACATAGCCGGTCGTATACGTCGTCGGCAGACTCATCTGCTCAACGAATCCGTCGATCTGTGAAGTGATATTGGCTGCCGATCCGCCGGGCTTGGTATTGGCGAGCAGCGTAACCTGCCGCTGCCGATTGACGCGCTCGATCGAGCTTGGGCCAGTACCGTCTTCGACCGTGACCAGTCGGTCAAGTGTGACCCAGCCGACCTTTGCTGATGGCACGATCATCCGCTGCAAGCCCTCAACGTCAGTTCTAAACGTGTTTATCGCCCGGACAACGACATCGTATTGCTGCGTTCCCTCGTTGTAGGTGGTGACGTCCTGGCCCGCAACG
>JBBQTV010000275.1:0-3889 GCA_038212935.1 Pyrinomonadales bacterium
CTGCCAAATTCCACCTTCGGTGCTAGAAGCTATGCTAAATTCGGAGCATCCGACACCCAATCCGCGTCCATCCGATCGACCGCAGTGCGAAGCGCCGAGACGATCTCCGCTTCCTTTGCATCCCAATCGCCCTCGACCCACAGGCCGGCCGCATTTCGGTGGCCGCCGCCGCCAAATTGCTCGGCGATCTTTGCGACGTTGATGTTGCCTTTGGAACGAAGGCTTACGCGATATTGCTCTGGCCCGACCTCACGCATGTACGCTACGGCGAGCACCTCGCGGGCAGCGAGCGGAATGTTAACAAATCCGTTGTTGTCGCCATCGACCGCTCCGGCTTCTTCTCGCATTTTCAGCGTCTGCCGCATGCTCGCGACCCGGCCGCTTTCGTCACGGCGGATCGTCCCTATGACCTGCCGCATGAGCTCGATCCGCGACCAGGGATAATTGTTATAGACCGTCTCCGAGATCTCTGCCGGCTTGGCACCCGCCTTTACGAGCTCGGATGCGACTTTCAGCGTGCGGTCGGTCGTATTGGGAAAATGGAACGAGCCGGTATCCGTGACAAGCGCCATATAGACGCATTCGGCGATCTCTTTCGTAACGCGTCCGCCTATTGCCTTGCAGAGATTGTAGATCATCTCGCCGACGGCCGATGCGGTCGAATCTATCCAGTTTATTGTGCCGAAATGTTCGCTCGTGGCGTGGTGGTCGATGTTGACCGTGAGTTCGTTCTCGAGTCCGCGAATACCGGGCCGAGAAAGGTCCGAGCATTCGATAACGAAGATCGCGTCATACTGCGTGTCTACGGCTTCTACATGGCGGATCTCATCGGCTCCGGGAAGGCGGCGATACGACGGCGGGATGTCGCCATGAACGATGACTTCGGCCTGCTTGCCGAGTGACCGCAAAAGCCAGCATAAACCTAAGGACGAACCGACGCCGTCGCCATCCGGCTTGATATGCGTCGTGATCCCGAAATTCTGCTTGTTTTCAATTAACTCTACTACTTGGCTTAACACTATTTAGGAAGGGCAGACCCCGTCGGCTTGATGACCCTTGATCATCGTTCAATCCGCGTCTTCGCCCTCAATTTCCGTCCTTTCGTCTAATTCTCCCGCTTGTTTCAGGTCGTCCAGGATCGAACTTATCTTCGTCGCATTCTCCTCCGCCGTATCGCGGGCAAAATGCAGATGCGGTACATGCCGCAAGCTCAGATTCATCGCAACCTGCTGCCTGATAAAAACGGTCGCGTTCTGCAACGCTTTCAATGCTGCCTTTATCTCCGCCTCGCTGCCGTTAATAAAAACGAACACCTTGGCATCGCGGAGGTCGTCCGAGACCGTAACGTCTGTCACGATAGCCAGCTCGATCCGCGGGTCGTTCAGCTCAAAACCGACGACCTCGGCGATCTCCTCTTTCAACGCTTCCGCTAATCTCTCTGGTCGCCGCATAAGGCAAAATCAACTTAAAGCTCGGTCGCGGCGGTGCGTTCGATAAAGAAGCCTTCGATCTCGTCGCCGACCTTGATGTCGTTGAAATTCAAAAGGCTGATACCGCATTCGTAACCCTGTTTGACCTCGCTGACATCTTCCTTGAAACGCTTCAGCGACGATATATCGCCCGTCCATGCGACGACGCCGTCCCGGATAAGGCGTGCTTTCGCCTGGCGACGGATAAGTCCATCGGTCACGCGGCAGCCGGCGATCATGCCGATCTTCGAAACCTTGAAGGTCTCCTGAACCAGAGCCTTGCCCAAAATGACCTCTTTCTCGATCGCGTCGAGCATGCCGATCATGGCGGCTTTGATCTCTTCTTCGACCTTGTAAATGATCGAGTGGAGACGAATGTCGACTTCTTCTTGCTTTGCTACGTCGGCGGCTCGTGCTTCGGGCCGGACGTTGAATCCGATGATGACCACCGCGGTCGAAACATCATCGGCCTGTGTCGCTGACGCGAGCAGAACGTCGGATTCGGCAATCGCACCAACGCCGGCGCGGATGACGCGAACCTTGACCTTCTCCGTTGAAAGCTTTTCGAGCGTTCCGCGAAGCACTTCGACCGAACCTTGAACGTCGGCCTTAAGAATGACCAGAAGCTCTTTGATCTCAGCAAGGCCAAGCGATTCGATACCGCGCTTGGTCGTTTTCAGCATCGCGATCTGGCGTGCCTGCATTTGCCGCTGGCCGGCGATGGTCTGTGCACGATCGACATCCGCAACGACCTGGAACGTATCGCCCGCGTGGGGTACACCCTGAAGCCCAAGGATCTCGACCGGAGTAGCCGGCAGTGCCTCGGTCACAGGTTCGCCGCGGTCCGAGAACATCGCCCGGACCTTGCCGTAAAACTGTCCGACGATGAACGGATCGCCGACTCGCATCGTTCCCTGTTGAACGAGCGCCGTCGCGACCGCCCCGCGTCCCTTGTCGAGTTTGGCTTCGAGTACAACGCCTGCCGCTCGCCGGGTCGGGCTTGCTTTCAGATCGAGGATATCGGCCTGAAGCAATACTGTCTCAAGAAGCGTGTTGAGCCCTTCGCGATTGATCGCCGAGACGGGAACCATCTCAACCTCGCCGCCCCAATCGACCGGCTGAAGGCCTAGGCCCGCGAGTCCTTGTTTAACCTTATCGGGATTCGCTCCCGGTTTATCTATCTTGTTGATCGCGACGATGATCGGCACTTTGGCTGCCTTCGAGTGCTCGACCGCTTCGATCGTCTGCGGCATCACGCCGTCATCGGCGGCCACGACCAAAATAACAATGTCTGTCGCCTTAGCACCGCGGGCACGCATCATGGTGAAGGCTTCGTGGCCCGGTGTGTCAAGGAATACTACGCGGCGCAGCTCGTCCGGCGTTTCCGGATCCGGCACCATAACGCTATACGCACCAATGTGCTGCGTGATACCGCCCGCTTCGCCTTCGGCAACATTCGCCGAACGGATCGCGTCGAGCAGCGACGTCTTACCGTGGTCAACGTGGCCCATCACCGTGATGACCGGAGCACGCGTCAACTCGACATCGTCTGCGTCAGCGGCAATAAGTTCTTCGAATTCCTGCTCGATCACCATTTCCTCGAACGGCACGAACGAAAGTTCTACGCCATAATCGAGGGCTAATTCGATAGCAAGGTTATCGCCGATCGGTTGGTTAAGTGTCGCGAAAACGCCGCGCTTGATTAGAAGCTGAACGATGTCGCGGGGCGTGATGCCAAGCGCCTCGGCATACTCGCGGACCGTTGCTCCTTCGACCAAGCGGATCTGTTTGAATTCATCGCCTTCTTTGCGGCCGACCTGAGCGAGAACGCGTTCTTCGATCGTTCGCTGCCTCGGAATGTCGACTTCCCGATCGGCGAAGCGTCCGCGGTCGGCACCTTTGCCTTTTCGTCCGCCGGAGCGTCCGGGACGCCGTCGGTTATCGGCGGGCGGAGTGTAATTGAGCTTGGGCGTCGCCGTTTCGCCCGGAGTTCCGCGAAAATCGCGGCGGCCGCGTGCCGTTTTCTGGTCGGCATTTAGCTTGCCGGTCTTTGTCGGCTGTTCGGAGACGACGCGTTCGCCGGGCTTTACACCTTGCTGCAAGGCGTCTCGCGTGAGCGTCAATTGCTTGATCTGGGTTCCGGTCGGACGAAGAATTCGTTTCTTGGGAGCCTCAGCCGCGGGTGCTGCCTCTGCCGTATCAGCGCCGGCATCGGTAACCTCGGCCGGAGCGGCTTCTGACGGCACTTCCGTTTCGCTGACCGGTTCGGCTGTTTCCTCAGCCGGAGCCTCGGCCTCGTCCTCTTTTACGACTCGTTTCTTGAGGACCTTTCTGGTGCCGGAATCGGCCTTGGTCTTCAGTTCTTCTTCCGGAGCCTCAACCGTCTCGACCTTCTTGGCCTTAAGGGATTTCACCGTTCG
>JBBQTV010000276.1:0-3868 GCA_038212935.1 Pyrinomonadales bacterium
CGTAACGGCCAATTTGCAGAAGCGGTCGAATCGCAGAAACGAGCGGTCGATCTTCATCCTACATCCTTGCCAGATCACTGGTTTCTTGGAACGTATCTAGTCGCGGCGGGCCGCAAACCAGAAGGCATCACGCAACTCAACAGGGTGGCGGAGATGAATTCAGAGTTCGCGCCTGTATATCAGTCTCTGTGGGAAATACATCACGCTGAACGCAACTATCCAAAAGCGTATGAGAATTTTCTCAAAATGAAGGAAATTTGGGGCCGTCCCGAAGAAGAAATAGAGGTTTTCAGGGCCGCTTATCAAACAGACGGCTGGCCCGGAGTGCTTCGCGCCGAGCTCGAATGGGTCCGATCGATGGAACCAAAGGGTAAGTATTGTAAGTACAAATATTATATCGCCGCTATGGCCGCGCTGACCGGAGATAATGAACTCGCGTTCGAATACCTGGACTTGGCCATCCGTTACCGCCTGGTAGCTGTCTCCTTCCTAAAGGTCGATCCCAAATTCGCAAGCCTTCGAAACGATCCGAGATTCGACGCTGTCCTCGACCGCGTTGGACTGGCCCGCCGCTCACAGGTCTGATCAGCAAGATTCCCCGATATTTACGAATTTCGATTCGGCCTCTCACTGTAGAGACGGAGCCATGACGTCGGTCTTTGCACTGATCGGGTCCGTCCGATAAACTTGTCCTTTTATCTACCGACATGAATCAAACATACATTGATCAACTGAAGGAGCATGTTGCTCAGGAAGTCACTCTGAAGGGTTGGCTTTATAACTCACGGTCGAGTGGGAAGCTTGTTTTCCTGCAGCTCCGGGATGGAACAGGGACCGTGCAATGCGTGGTGTTCAAGGGCAATGACGAAGAGGTATTTGAGGCCGCAAAAGGACTTGGGCAAGAATCTTCTATCGTTGTAACCGGAACCGTTAAAGAAGACGCGCGGTCTCCGATCGGTGTTGAGCTTGATGTGACGGCTCTCGAGGTTTTGCAGAACGTTCACGATTATCCGATCACGCCGAAGGAACATGGAACCGAGTTTTTGATGGACCATCGGCATCTGTGGATACGTTCGAAAAGGCAGCATGCGGTCCTAAAGATCCGCCACACGGTGATCAAGGCGGTCCGCGATTATTTTGATGACAACGGGTTCACGTTGGCTGACACACCGATATTTACCCCGGCAGCCTGCGAAGGCACTACGACGCTTTTTGAGGTTGATTATTTTGGCGACGACAAAGCTTATCTGACCCAATCCGGCCAGCTTTACAACGAAGCAACGGCGGTGGCGTTCGGTAAATCCTACGCCTTCGGACCGACGTTCCGCGCCGAAAAGTCGAAGACCCGACGCCATCTGACGGAATTTTGGATGGTCGAGCCCGAGGTCGCTTATGCCGGATATCAGGACATGATGGACCTAGGCGAAGGCTTGATCTTGTTCATCGTCGATCGTGTTTTGAACGACCGCAAGCTTGAACTCGCCGCTCTCGAACGCGACACGACCGTGCTCGAGGCGATAAAGGGCCCGTTCCCGCGGTTGCACTATGATGAAGCAGTAAAACTGCTTCAGGAAGGCCACGCGAAAGGCGAGCTTGAAAACAATTTCGAATGGGGCGGCGATTTTGGTGCTCCGGACGAAACTTATCTGTCGAAACAATTCGGCTTGCCGGTTTTCGTCCATCATTTCCCGACGGCGATCAAAGGCTTTTACTTCGAGGTCGATAAAGAACGGCCCGAATGTGCGCTCGGCATCGACCTGCTTGCGCCCGAAGGCTACGGCGAGATCATAGGCGGCGGCGAACGAGCGACGTCGCTTCCCTACCTTGAAGAACAGCTGAAGCATCACGGACTGCCGCAGGACATTTTCGAATGGTATCTCGACCTCCGCCGCTACGGCAGCGTCCCTCACGCAGGCTTCGGCATGGGAATAGAACGTACCGTCGCCTGGATGTCCGGCATCGAACACGTCCGCGAAACCATTCCATTTCCGCGAATGTTGTATCGCCTTCGGCCGTAGCTGTAGTCACGATTTCCAATTCATTTTACGGAAGACAATTCGAAGCAGAAAGCCAACGGCCAGAATTCCGATGCCTGTAGCTATTGTTGCGATTGGCAGCGAAAGAGCCAAAAGGACGCACGAAATTAGCCCGAGGACGGCGATCCATTTCGGGTAGAGCTTTTGAGCGGTGTCGAGGCGGAGGGCGGCGATGTTTGCGATGCTGTAATAAACTAAAATGGTGAACGCCGCGGCGGAGACGACAAACTGGAGCGTACCGAACGTCGCGAGCAAAATTATGACGGCTCCGCTCAGCAGAATTCCGTAGGCGGGCACATCGTATTTTGAACTCGTGTGCTGCAAGATCCGCGGCAGATCGTTGCGGCGGGCCATCGCGAACATCATCCGGCTGATGCCGACGATCTGGCTGAGCAAAACGCCGATCATGGCAGTCGCCGCACCGATGCCCACGAACCAGAACACGCCCGGAACGGTGAAAGTTTTTGCCGCTTCCTGCAGCGGAGACGCGCTCGCAGCCATATCCACCGCACCTATCGCCCCGATCGCGACCAACGCGACCGCAAAATAGAGCACGACCGAAATGATGATGGTGATCATCACCGCCCGCGGAATGGTCCGGGCCGGATCATGAACTTCTTCGCCGAGCGTGGCGATGCGGGCGTAGCCTGTGTAGGCAAAAAAGAGCAACGCGGCGGATTCGGCAACGCCAGTGAATCCGAACGGAGCGAAAGGTGCAAAATTGGCCGCGTCAAACGAAGGTATTCCGGTGATGACAAAGATCAAAAGGGTCAGCAGCGTGACCGACACGATGACCGTGTTTAATCTCCCGGCCTTCTTAATCCCGAAAAGATTGGCGAAGGTAAGCAAGACCGCGGCCGCGATCGCTGCGTAGCGT
This sequence comes from Pyrinomonadales bacterium, assembly GCA_038212935.1. Lineage (GTDB taxonomy): Bacteria > Acidobacteriota > Blastocatellia > Pyrinomonadales > Pyrinomonadaceae > OLB17. Next base: position 2,914 of record JBBQTV010000276.1, read on the forward strand.
GCAGGGACCGCGGGAACGAGCTGCGAGAAATACCCGCCGAAGCCGAGTGCGACCGTGCCGCCCGCCGCGAGCTTACTGGCCAGAAACATCCAGCCTGCGCTGAAACCCCACGCGGGTTTCAGGAGCCTGTAGCCGTATTCGTAGGTCCCACCAGATTGCGGATAGGCCGCCGCGAGTTCTGCGGAGCTCAGCGCGTTGCATGTGGCGGCGATGGCGGCGAAAAACAGACCGAGGATCAACGCCGGCCCGGCGACCTGTGCCGCCAATCCGGTCACAACAAATATCCCCGCACCAATGATCGCCCCCAACCCGACGCCCACGGCGTCCACCAGCCGCAGATCGCGACGCAATTCGCCCGGAGAATTGATCACATAAGCCATATAGGAAAAACGACGCCCGTCGTTTCGCAAATTCGATCCGACTAGAACCTGATCTTAACACCGCCGTTAAATACGCGGCCCTCGAGATGTGTGTAGACCTCGGCGAACGTTGGCGCGTCGAACGGCGGAAAGACCACCGGGCCGTACTTTCCTTGTCGAACGTCGGTAATGTTCTCGGCGTTGATGAACAAACTAAATTTGCCGAACGTCTTTTCGCCGAACTGGCCGACCTCGGCTGTCGAACGGGTCGCCGTGCGATCCGCAAGCGTCTGCGGTGAGCCGTAGTAGAACTCCACGCCCGCCTTAAAGCTCTCGTGTTCTTCGAAAACCAGTGCCGAATTTATCTTGTTTCTCGGCATCAGCGTAACGCGGCGGTTTCCGGGCAAATATCCGGCCTTGGCATCGGTAAAGGTGTAGCCGGCAAAAAGTTTTATGATGCCGTAGCCGAGGCGAATGTTCGTTTCGGTCCCGCGGCTGATCACGGAAGAATCGGAGTTGACGTATCTAAATTGCCCGGAGCCAGTCGCGGTCAAAACTAGCGGATCGGTGATCGTGGTGTAAAAGAAAAGTTGGTT
>JBBQTV010000277.1:0-3841 GCA_038212935.1 Pyrinomonadales bacterium
GGAAACGGTGAAGGCTTTAACACCGCGACTTTATCTAGCCGGCGGTTTGAATCCCAGTAATGTTGCGGAGGCTATCAATAAAGTGCGGCCCTATGCTGTGGATGTGGCAAGTGGGGTTGAATCGGCACCCGGGAAAAAAGATCTGAAATTAATGGAGGCGTTCATTCGAAACGCAAAAATGGCATGACGAACTATGAACCAAATGAAGGCGGGTATTGGGGCGACTATGGCGGAAGATTCGTGCCGGAGACGTTGGTTGCTCCGCTCGATGAACTGACCGAGGCGTATTTCAATTTCCGCGACGATACAGCGTTTCGAACGGATTTCGCGAGCTTGCTCAAGGACTTCGTCGGTCGGCCATCGCCTCTTTATCTCGCCGAACGGCTTACGGATCAGCTTGGCGGGGCGAAGATCTACCTAAAACGCGAAGATCTGAATCACACGGGAGCACATAAGATCAACAACTGTATTGGCCAGATCTTGCTCGCCCTCCGAATGGGCAAAAAGCGGATCATTGCCGAGACGGGCGCGGGCCAGCACGGCGTCGCGACCGCAACTGTTTGTGCCAACTTCGGGCTCGAATGCGTCGTGTACATGGGAACCGAAGACATGCGGCGGCAAGAGTTGAACGTCTTTCGGATGCGGCTAATGGGGGCAGAGGTCCGCGGAGTTGAGTCCGGTTCGAGGACACTAAAGGACGCGATCAACGAAGCGTTACGGGACTGGGTGACGAATGTCGATTCAACATATTATCTGCTTGGCTCAGCTCTTGGGCCGCATCCGTATCCGCTGATGGTCCGCGATTTTCAGAGCATAATCGGCCGCGAGACACGTGAACAGATTCTTGAAAAAGAAGGCCGCCTGCCGGACCTGCTAATTGCATGCGTCGGAGGCGGATCGAACTCGATCGGGCTTTTTCATGAATTCCTGCACGACGACGTCCGGATGATCGGTGTTGAGGCCGGCGGACGCGGCAACGGGCTTGGCGAACATGCGGCAAGGTTCTTGCCCGGTTCTGCTGTTGGAGTTTTACAGGGAACAAAGAGCTATTTACTTCAAGATGACGACGGCCAGATTGCGGCGACGCATTCTGTTTCCGCCGGTCTCGATTATGCCTCTGTGGGACCCGAGCACGCATTTCTTCACGACCTCGAGCGGGTCGAATATGCATCGGTGACGGATGAACAGGCCCTTCTGGCTTTTCGAAGGCTTTCAGAGACCGAGGGCATTATTCCCGCACTCGAATCAGCTCACGCCATCGCCCATGTCATGGAAATAGCTGGAACAATGTCGCGCGATAAGATCATCGTGGTCAACCTGTCGGGTCGTGGTGACAAGGACGTTAACACTGTCGCTGAAATTTTGGGTCAGAAATGAGCAAGATCGAACATAAATTTACTGAGCTCAAACGAGCTGGCAAGAAGGGCTTCATACCGTTCGTCTCCGCCGGAGACCCAGACCTTGCGACCTCAATGAAGCTTGTTCTCATGCTTGCGGATAAAGGCTCCGACATCATCGAACTCGGCGTCCCATTCACCGATCCCATGGCGGACGGGCCGACGATCCAAGCGTCTTCGATGCGTGCCCTCGCAAATGGGGTCACGCTCGAGCAGATACTTCATATGGTCGCAGAACTTCGAACCAAGACGAGCGTTCCGATCGTTCTTTTTAGCTATCTCAACCCTCTTTATAGGTATGGAATCGGCCGTTTGGCTAAAGAGGCCGCAGATGCCGGCGTCGACGGCATCCTTGTGACGGATGCGGTTGATGCCGCAGCCGCTGATATCTCAAAGACGCTGCGTTCGTCAGGTATAGACCTGATATCGCTGGTTGCTCCGACGACGTCTAATGAACGATTAGAACGAATTGCTGCGAATGCAAGTGGCTTTATCTATGCCGTTTCGCGTGCTGGGGTAACCGGTGCGAGGGGTGGGACGAGCGATTCCGCGGAGGGGCTCGTCGAGCGGGTCCGTAAGTACACGGACCTACCCGTTGCCGTAGGGTTTGGCATCTCGACAAGAAGGCAGATCGAGGAGGTTTGGCAATACGCCGACGCAGTAGTCGTGGGTTCAGCGATCGTCAATGAGATCGCCCGATCTTTATCAGATGGAAATACGATCGATTCGGTCGGGTCGTTCATTGATGCCCTTCTACCTGAGGTTGCAAATCAGGCGGTCGAAAACTAGAGTTAAGAATTTGTTCATACTTAAAGGAAAACTTTACATATGCTTATCGTAATGAAATCCGACGCGACGGAAACAGACATTGCCCGCGTCGTAGAGGTCATAGACAAACTTGGATTTCGCGGTCATCCCATGCCCGGCGAAGGCCGCACGGCTATCGGCATCACGGGGAATAAAGGTTCGGTCGATCCGGCACATTTTGAAAATCTTCCGGGTGTCGCGGAAGCAATTCGCGTCACGAAGCCGTATAAACTCATCTCGAATGACCTCCGTCGCGAACGGTCGGTCATAAAAGTCGGAAATGCATTTATCGGTGACGGCAATCTGGCGATGATCGCCGGGCCGTGCGCGGTCGAGGATGAGAAGCAGGTGATCGACGCGGCGGAAGCAGTTGCGAAAAGCGGTGCAAAGTTCTTTCGCGGCGGCGCGTTCAAGCCGCGGACGTCGCCTTATGCGTTTCAGGGCCTTGGCGAGGATGGACTGAAAATATTAGCCAAAGTACGAGATGAATATGGTCTGAACATCGTCACCGAAGCAATGGACGAGCATGGAATCGATATGGTCGAGAAATACGGCGACTGTATTCAGATAGGTGCCCGGAATATGCAGAATTTCTCGCTACTGCGCTATGTAGGCAAGACCCGCAAACCGGTTCTGCTCAAACGCGGACTTTCAGCTACGCTTGACGAGCTACTGCTTGCCGCCGAGTACGTAATGGCAGAGGGTAACTACGATGTCATCCTTTGCGAACGCGGAATCAGGACTTTTGCCGATCATGCCCGGAACACCCTGGATCTCTCGATAATTCCCGCGATCCGAAGGCTTTCTCACCTGCCGGTCATTGTCGATCCTTCGCATGGTACCGGGCACAATTACATGGTCGAACCGATGGCGTTGGCGGGTGTTGCGGTCGGAGCGGACGGATTGATCATCGAAGTTCATCCGCGGCCCGAAGAGGCTCTGTGCGACGGAGCTCAGGCTCTAACACCTATGCAATATCTTGGCTTGATCGATCGCGTAAACCGACTCCATGCATCACTTGCAGAGGATCAGGCAGCAGCGATCGGCAGTAGAGCCGATTAAGTTGGGATCACGAAAAACCAAAAGGGCCGCACACGTTCCCGAAACGTCTGCGGCCCTTCTTTTATCGTTCGACGCCTTTTGCCTATCTCGCCAAACGTAACCTCATTATACCATAAAGCTGGGTGTAGCAACTGATGATCGCCGAGACGATGAGGAGCGTCATTGGCAACGATTTGAACGACGCCGGCAACACCGTTCCCACAGCATTGAACAGCATTGCTCCCGTTCCAAACGCAAATATAGCTAACAGGACGCGGCCAAGCAGCCACATGCCGAAATCAGGCCTTTCGCCACTGAAGGGCAAGAAATACGGCACTACGACGAACAAAGCAAGCGTTAGCGCCGACACCATAAGTTCGTTGCCGGCCCCAAAAACGGAAAATCCAAGATCCATCGCCAAAAAGAAAAGCACGAACGTAGTGTCGATGGCAAAAAACGGTGCTCCGGTCTCGGCGGTGGCATGTTTCTGAATGCTAATTGCGTGTTCCATTGTTTCCCCTTCAGTTAACGCGGAATTCGGAAGCCATTCCTATTTTTGCCCCGGCTTGCTGAACTGCTTATAGGCAACGCGGAAA
>JBBQTV010000278.1:0-3832 GCA_038212935.1 Pyrinomonadales bacterium
AACGCGACGGGAGGATGGAGAAGCGCTTTGAAACTACGAATTCGGGCAGCCGACGTAAGGAGTCGCTCCATCGAGATCCTGTCAGTTCTTACGGCAGATAACACTGTCTGATAACCCTCGCGAATTGCAGCTTCATTGGCACACACGGCAAGCATGTCTGCTCCGGCCCTGACTGCCATAACGCAGGCTTCTCCGATACCGAAGTTTTTTACGATCGCCCCCATTTCAAGATCGTCCGTTATTACAAGCCCGTTGAAACCAATTTGATCACGAAGAAGTCGAGAAACGACCGAGAAACTAAGTGAGGACGGTAAAAGTCTGCCATTTTGGTCACTCTCCTGCAAGTCAGACAGCGGAAATGCGGCGTGGGCTATCATGACAGAATGAACATCGCCTTGGTTTATTAAGGTGCGATATGGGGCCAGGTCTATATCATTCAGCGCTTGAGTGTCAATGTTGACCACCGGCAATTCTTCGTGCGAATCGACCTCGGAAGCACCGAGCCCGGGAAAGTGTTTTGCGCAGCCAATGACGCCGTTAGCCTGCATATTTCGCAAGAAAGCTCCGGCGAGGTCGGTGACTTCCGCTGAACTAAAACCGAAGGCACGGGAGTGAAGACCATTCGAGAACTTCGCCCGGTCTTGATCTATTACGTCGACAACCGGTGCAAAATTAACATTGAATCCCAATCTGCTGACGGTCTGACCGACCAATTTGCCAAACTCCGCAGCGTCACCCGTGGTTTGAAACGCCGACGGGGCGGGCATCGGTGACACTATTCGCCGGAGCCGATCGACCAATCCTCCTTCCTGATCCAATGCCAAGATCGGCGGGATCGCAAGGGCCGCGGTGCAGCTATCGAGCAACTTTCGGGTTTGCTCTGCCTCGCGTATATTTCTAGAAAACAAGCAAACGCCGCCTGGTTTGATATCGCGGACAAGCGTCGCTGCGTCACCATCGAGCGACGTTCCATGGATGCCAATCATGAACAATTGGCCGACCAGATCTTCTACCGAGTAATTCGAAAAGTCGAGAATTTCCATGTGTTTCCTATAATTTGGATGAAATGTCGGACCAACGACGCTTAAGGCATAACTTCAATGTTTGATGTTAGTTGATCCTTTGCTTCAACTCTCTGAGATATTGCACAGCCTCATCAGGGCCCATGGCGTCAACATCTAACTTGCGCAGTTCGTTTATCGAATCTTCGTTAGCAATGGCGAAAAGCGAAAACTGGGTCGCGGCTGAACGGCCGGCTGCGGCACCGATCCCATTTAGCTTTTCCTCAGAGAAAACTGCAAGCTCGTATTTCTCCAGTTCCCTCAGAACGTCTTTCGCCCTTTCGATCACAGGCTGAGGCAGTCCCGCTAGCTTAGCAACGGCTATCCCATACGACTTCGATGCTTTTCCGGGTTGAAGCTTATGAAGAAAAACGACGTTTCCATCCTTTTCTGTGGCGGTGATCTGCAGATTCTTTGCGCCCGGAAGATTTTCGGCGAGCTCGGTCATCTCGTGGTAGTGCGTCGCGAAGACGGATTTGGCCGAATGTTCGGGCGAATTGTGCAGGTATTCGGCAACGGCGAATGCGATCGAGAGCCCATCGAATGTCGAAGTTCCACGCCCGATCTCATCTAGCAGGACGAGGCTTCGAGCTGTCGAGTTATGGAGGATCGAAGCTGTTTCTGTCATTTCCACCATGAACGTTGACCGTCCGGACGCGAGGTCGTCGCTCGCACCGACACGTGTCCATATCCGGTCAACGATTGGCAACCGAGCCGCCGCCGCAGGAACGTAGGAACCGATCTGAGCTAAAATTTGGATCAGCGCGATCTGCCGCAATATCGTGGACTTGCCGCCCATGTTCGCACCGGTCAAAACGAGAAGCCGGTCGGTCGAATTATTGAGATAGATATCGTTTGGAACGAATGAGCCATCAAGAAATGCTTCGACAACCGGGTGACGTCCGCTCTTGATCTCGATCTCGTCGCCGTCATGAAGAGCGGGCCGAACAAAATTGCGACGGGCCGCTGCCTCGGCAAGTGCCGCCAGTACATCAAGCGTCGCAAGCGCTCGTGCCGTAGACTGAAGTTGGCGGGTCGACAGAACAACTTTCTCTCGCACATCGCGAAAGATCTCATTCTCGAGCTGGATGATCTTCTCCTCGGCGCCTAGAACCTTTGTTTCCCATTCTTTCAGTTGCGGCGTCGTATATCGCTCGGCGTTAGCGAGGGTCTGGCGTCGTTCGTAGGCCGGCGGAACTTTTGAAAGGTTCGCCTTCGAAACTTCGATGTAATACCCAAAGACATTATTGAACCGAACCTTTAGCGCACCGATCCCGGTCTCGCGGCGTTCCTGTTCCTCAAAGCCGGCGATAGCTTGCTTGACCGATCCGGCAAGGTGTCGAAGTTCGTCGAGTTCGGTGTTATAGCCGCGCTTTATGGTTCCGCCGTCCGAGAGGTTTGGCGGCGGCTCGTCAGATATCGCCTTATCGATCAATTCGCGGACTTCCGGAAGTTCAAAGATGTTCTCGGATAGCACTTGCAGGAGCAACGACTTCGCATCAGACAGCAGGCGGTTTATTTCGGGCGTCTGAGCAAGGGAACGACTTAAGGATAGAAGGTCCCTCGCAGAGACAGAAGCGAGATTTAGGCGTCCTACCAGCCTCTCGATATCAAGAACGCCTTTCAGAAGATGGCGAATACCGTCGCGCAATATCGAGTCGGACAATTCATCTACGGCGGAAAGCCTCGTCTCGATCTCGCTTCTTTTTATCGACGGGCGAAGAAGCCATGAGCGGAGCAAGCGGCCGCCCATTCCAGTTACCGTTTCATCCAGAATGCCGAGCAGCGTCCGCTTTTGTTGATCGGATCGTGATTCCAATACTTCTAGATTAGACAAAGTTACAGCGTCGAGAACGAGATATTCCGACGGCCGGAAAAAAGTGATCTCTGAGATATGTTCGACGTTTGCCTTCTGTGTTTCGCGAGCATATCGGAGGCACGCCCCGGCTGCTGCAATACAAATAGAAAGATCGGCTATACCGAAAGCAGTGAGTTCCCGAACCCCGAACTGCTCCTTGAGTAGACGCTCCGCATTTGAACGGTCGAAGTAATCATCATCAACTGGCGTGAAAACGATTTTGCCTGATGCAGCCGGAGTAGCGGAATTGTCACCGACCTCCGAAAAGCCTGGCTGCGACGAATTTTCGTCCGCCCCGATCGATCTAGAAATCAATGCTTTACTACTCGAATCGGCGAGGATCTCACGGACCGGAAAACGGCGAACTTGGTCGGCTATCGTTTCCAACGCTTTCACTCCGGTGGCGTGAGTGACGGAAAACTCGCCCGTGGAAAGCTCAAGGAACGCTGCCGCAAAGTCGTCGCCGTTCGATGCCACCGAACAGAGGAATACCGAATCCTTCGCATCACCGAGTTGTTCATCCAACGCAGTGCCCGGGGTTATCACCTTCACTACCTCGCGTTTTACGAGCTTTATCCCCTTGGTCGCGGGTTCAGCTTGCTCGCATATTGCGACACGATAGCCTTTCTTTACTAACTTCGATATATATCCAGCGGCTGAATGGTGGGGAACTCCGCACATCGGCACGGGATTCGGCGAGTCTTTATGCCTTGCGGTCAGCGTGATCTGCAATTCGCGAGAACCAAGGACGGCGTCTTCGTTGAACATTTCATAGAAATCGCCCAAACGAAAAAAAAGTATTGTTCCCGGATATTCCTTTTTGATCTCCGAGTACTGTCGAAGCATCGGTGTCGAATTTTCCATACGATCTGAGGATCACGCTTTTCGCGACAGGTCAGAGTTTAGCGAAAAG
>JBBQTV010000279.1:0-3709 GCA_038212935.1 Pyrinomonadales bacterium
CCGGAGATCGTTGGGCGTATCTTTGAACCGTTTTTTACCACAAAGATCGTCGGCAAAGGAACGGGCCTCGGGCTCGCCGTGGTTCACGGAATTGTCAAACAGAGCGGCGGCGACATTGAGGTTGACAGTAATAACGACATCGGCACGACGTTTCGCATCTTTTTTCCCGCAGTTAGAAACGAAGATGTCGAATCGAATTCGCCCATAGTTGAAACAAGTTCTGACACGCCGAATACAGAGACGATCCTATTGGTCGAAGATGAAGATGCAGTTCGTGCCCTCGCGACAATGACTTTGGAAACTGAAGGTTATAAGGTACTACAGGCAGCGAACGGGACTGACGCACTTGACGTGGCATCTAAGTTTGCCGGATGCATATCCTTGATGATCACTGATGTCGTGATGCCCGGAATTGACGGCCCGGAGCTGGCAGAACGAATGAAGGAGCTTTCACCGGATCTAAAGGTGCTGTTCATCAGTGGGTATACAAGCGATGCAGTCATTCGACACGGCATCGAGGAAGACTCCGTCGAATTCCTGCAAAAACCCTTCGGTCCGGCGGAACTCGCGGCAAAGGCCCGCAGCGTGCTCGACGGAGATCCAGTTTAGACGGCGGTGCAGGTTTCCTTTTCGATCGCATCGTCTTTTGCAGTTTCGATCCTTCGCGGCCACCGATCGCCATCCAACCACGCGTATAGGCATTCTCCTAAATTGCATTCATCGGATTTCCGTGGCCAAAGAATATCGCGGTCATTCTTGCGGGTGAAATTTGCCTAGCTCACCTTTCTAAAATGAACGAAGAAATTGGCCGATCGTAGCAGCTTCGGGATTTGCGGCCTGCATTACAAAGCCGGCCGCGGTGAAGAGAAGCACGACGAAAATGGCCGGAATGCCGGTCTTTTTTAGTGCTGTGACGAGCCAATGGCGGCGCTCGATATTCTTCACGGGTTTGTAGAGTGCGCCGACGACAGTGGCGTCGATGACGAGTTCGGCAAGAAGTATCGGGGCGATCCAGACGACGTAGATCAAAGCGCTAAGAACGAGCGCAAGAATGATGAGAACGACGACCAATGCCACGCCATCGTCGATGTCAAAATCAATGCCACCTAGGCCCGACCCGGAGGACGAGACTGAGCTTGGCGAAGAACTGCTTGAGACAAAGCCAACAGCCGGAAACGGTGTGTCGCTATCGCCAAAAGATCCGCCTGCTCCCGCACCTTGAAAGTCGCCCCCTCCGCCGAATACGAGGTCTTTGGCTCCTCCACCACCGCCAACGTTAATATTCGGAATAATGATGTCGCCCGGCAGATCAAGATCCGCGCTGCCGGCGGGTTCGTCGCTCTGCAACCATATCCAGATCCGAAGCAGCAGCAAAAAGATAAAGTACCCGAAAATGACGGCAAGCGGATAACGAAGCGTCATCGATGTAATGCCGACGCGAAGCATTATCGCCGAAGCAGCAAACGCTGCAATTGCCGTGAGCGCCAAAATGATCGAGATCTGTACCCGTGGCATCGATAGCCGCTCGGCAAGAGTCTCGATCATCTTCTCACGCGTATTCGCGCCCATATTCGGCTAGTAACCAGCGAACTTCTCACCTAATCCGTCTGGTCCACTCAACCAGATTTTGCAGATGTTCCGCTATGATCTCACGGGTCTTTTCGTCTGTAAGCTCGCCCTGGTCATTGAAGACGCTGGCGCAATTGCCGATCATTACTTCCGGCCGATTGATCGGGTGCATATTTAAGAACACCATCATCTGGCGGAGGTGATATTGAGCTCTTGCTGTCGCAATACCCCCGATCGATGCACCCATGATGCCCGCGGGTTTGCCTTCCCAAGCACTGTCGCCGTAAGGCCGCGACGCCCAGTCGATCGCATTTTTCAAAACGCCCGGCACTGAGTAATTATACTCCGGCGTGACGAAGAGGATCGCATCCGCCTCGCGGACCTTCTTCTTCAATTCGACCACCTTGGCGGGCGGATCCTGCTCCTCATCCTGGTTGAAACCGGGCAGCCCGGCAATATCAAAGGTCTCGATTTCAGCATCATCCGGCACGAGGCCGGCGGCGGCGTTGAGGACCGACCGATTATAAGAGCCTTCTCGAAGACTTCCCGCAATTCCTAAAATCTTTATCTTTTCGTTCATGTTCATTTTCTCCGGCTTCCATTATAGCAAAACCGACTTGACGGTTTATCGGAGGAAGCGACCAAATGAGAAGAAGAACCGCCCTTTCCCGTTTTCGTTCATGCCTGCTCCGACGAGGATCGGGCCAAGCGGTGTTTCGACGATCACACCGCCGGACGCACTCTGACGATAATTCGCATCACCAAAGCGCTCGAATGCACTTCCGCCTTCGTACCATGCTCCGAAGTAAGCCTTTCCGCCGAAAAGTGCGGGGAGTATCTGGCGGCTATGAAGGATACCAACGCCCGCAAATGCAAAATTGCTTCCGCGAAATTCATCCACACCGTAGCCTCCCAGTCTAAAAGGGCCACCTAACGTGAACTGCCGCAATACCGGTGCGGTCGAGCCGAAGCTGGTGCCCGCTCCCCCAAATCCGAATACCGTGTTGCGTTCGGTCAGCGGCACAAATATATTCGCCCGCGTATCTGCCTGCGCTATACCGCTCGTGCGGCCCGGTGTATCGAAATAATAGTTGATCGAATTTCGGGCAAGTATTCCGCTACGCGGAACCTGTGCCTGATCCAGGCCGTCGTAGGTGTAACGCAGCGACGCAAGCGAGAATTTGCCTTTGCCATCGGCCAATAGATCTTCACCTATCTTTTTAGAAGCTCGTTCCCAACCGATCGCGTATCCCGCCCGGATCTCGCTCCGCTCGTTGAACGCATAGCCGAGATCTGCGCTCAACTGTGTTGCTGCTATTGTATATTCCGCCAGACGGTCGCGGTCTACGTAAAATGAGACGGGACGCCGCTCATAGGAGATTCGCGGAGCAACGAAGAAATTCGTCCTACCTATCGGCCGGTAGTATTCGCTGGCAAGCAGCGTACTCGCTCCAATTCGGGCATCGTTTCTCCATTCGGCTCCGTAACGGCCAACATCATAGAACGTCATCCGCGCCTGAATGCTGAACGATGAATCGTCCGATTCGACGCTGTTCACATCAAAACCAATATCCAGACGCGTAGGGTCTACGGGCTTTCCGTTCGTTTCGTTAGTTCTGATCTGCAACCCGACCTCGCCATTGCGCTCGATAAGCTCGTAGTTAAGCGAATCAAAACGCCCAGTTCCGGTAAGCTCGGAAAGGTCGCGTGCGAGTTCATCTCTTTTCGCGTCGTCCAGGGGTTCGTTCAAGTATTTTCCGTTTAGCTTTTCTTCGATCGTGCGGGCCGCGTCGCGGTCGTTACCGTCAACTGCCACGAATTTTGGCATCGGGTCAAGTTCTTCTTTCTCGCGCGCCCGGCGTCGTGCCAAGTGCTGCTGCCAGGCTTCCTCTGAGAGCGACAAGCCGGCAAGCAGCGTCTCTTTTTCTTTCGCTCCGTCGTAGCCAAGCTTTACGATCGCCTCACTGTCTGAAAAACTTGCCGAGGAAAAAGCAGCCAGATCAGGTGCGATTATGATATCTGCCTGCCGCAGGCTTCGGCGGGAGTTATCGGCCGTAGCTATGTTGATCGTCTGGGCCAAAACACCTAAAAGGTTCTCAAGTGCTTCGCGGTCGGCAAGCTGCGTTTCGATGTTAACGAC
>JBBQTV010000280.1:0-3633 GCA_038212935.1 Pyrinomonadales bacterium
CGTCAACGGCCTGGCGGCGCACGGCGGCTATTGCGGCCCGGCGGTAAAGCCGATCGCACTCAATATGGTCTCGGAGCTTGCCCGCGATCCGGAGTTTACAATTCCTATCTCGGGAATCGGCGGCATTTCGACGTGGCGTGACGCGGTGGAATTTATGCTGCTTGGTGCGGGAAACGTTCAAGTTTGCACGGCCGTGATGCACTACGGCTATCGCATCGTCGAAGACATGATCGATGGGTTGAACAACTACCTTGACGAAAAGGGAATTGCGTCCGTCAATGACATCATCGGGAAGTCGGTGCCCCGCGTGACCGACTGGGGCAACCTCGACCTGAACTACGACGTCAAGGCCCACGTCAACGAAGAGCATTGCATCCGCTGCAACCTCTGCTATGTAGCCTGCGAAGATGGCGCTCACCAGTCGTTCGAGTTTGTCGAATCGAATGGCCATCGTTATCCACGCGTCATCGAGCAGGAATGCGTCGGCTGCAACCTCTGTGCACTCATCTGCCCGTCGCCGGGAGCGATCACGATGGAACGCCGCGACGACGGCTTAAACCCGCAGACCTGGCGGGAAAGAAGCTCTGATCTGTGATATTTCTACCAATTGACATCGTCCAATTCACAATTGAGAATTTGAAGGCTCAAATGGTTTTGGTCGTGATCGCCTTGTCTGCGATTCTTCCAAGTGCAGCAACGAACCGGTCAAAGCGAGCAAAACGTTCGTCTTTCGTATAGCCTTTTACATATCTGGCATAGATCTGCTGTCCAATAACTGCGATCTTGAAGGTCCCGAAGGCGTAATAGAAAAGCATGTCAGGAAGTTCGCGGCCGGATGCTTTAGCGTACATTTCTACAAGCTCGCGGCGGCTGATGTTCTCCATCAAGACCCGTGGATTGAACGGCATGCTTAGCAATTCTTCTCCCGCGTCCGGTGACATCCAATAACCCAAGGTCGTGCCCAGGTCCATTAGCGGGTCGCCGATCGTGACCATTTCCCAGTCGAGTATTGCAATTATCCGCGTCAGATCATTGGGGTCAAGAATTATGTTGTCGAACTTATAATCGTTGTGGATCAGCGATGCCCCCGTTTCTGCCGGGATATGTTCGTTCAGCCATTTGATCACCGATTCCAGTTCGGCATGCTCATGCGTCCTAGCGGCGATATAGCGCTTGGTCCAACCTTCGACCTGTCGTCGGCAATAGCCTTCCGGTTTGCCCAGATCACCGAGGCCGGCTGCATCGTAATCAACGGAATGGAGCCGGGCCAAGTTGTTAATGAACGCCTCGCAGACCTTTACGCGATATTCCTGCGATGTTTCGATCTCGGCGGCCGAGTCATTGCCTGCATGCGGCGGAGCAATGCGGCCGCGGATGACCAAACCATTTCGCCGTTCCATCAGATAAAAATCGGATCCGATTACCGACTCATCATCACAGAAAAGAATCGGTTCAGGAGCGGGCGGAAAGACATGGGCGAGCCGCGACAGAACCCGATATTCACGCTGCATGTCGTGGGCGGTCTTTACCTGGTTTCCAAACGGCGGCCGCCGCAGCACGTATTCCATGCTGCCAAGGCGAACGAGGTAGGTTAGGTTAGAGCTTCCGGCAGAAAACTGAAGTACCTCTACCTCATCAAACGGCGTGGGCATCCGCTGCTGCAGGTAATCTGAGAGGCGGTCTACGTCAAGCTCCTCGCCGCTTCGCGTTGCTACGATCTCATCGAACATATTTGTTTACTGGGCACAAATGTTGTGCGGTTCTCGACCTAGTTCTTGTGTGGTATTCTTTCGCTAAAATCTGACCCAAATTATGGATTTCGATTATTCAGCAAAATCGCTAGAACTGCAAAAGCAGCTTAGGGCGTTCATGGTAGAAAACGTTTATCCGAATGAGCACCACTATCATGACGAGATCAATGCAGGCGATCGGTGGCAGCCCCTCGCGTTGATAGAACTGCTAAAGGACAAGGCGAAGGCTGCAGGTTTGTGGAACCTGTTTCTTGGCGATGTTTCTGGGCTTTCGAATGTTGATTACGCTCCACTTGCCGAGATCATGGGTCGCGTCACGTGGGCATCCGAAGTTTTCAATTGCTCTGCTCCGGATACTGGCAACATGGAGGTCCTTCACTTATATGGTACCGACGAACAGAAGAAAACGTGGCTGCAGCCGCTGTTGGCGGGCACGATCCGCTCGTGCTTTGCAATGACAGAGCCGGCGGTCGCTTCTAGTGATGCGACCAACATCGATGCGTCGATCATTGCCGATGGCGACAGCTATCTTCTTAACGGCCGCAAATGGTGGTCCACCGGCGCCGGTGACGCGCGCTGCAAGTTCGCGATCTTCATGGGCAAGACCGACCCGGAGGCCGCCAAACATCTTCAACAATCAATGATCCTGGTACCGATGGATGCGGAGGGCGTAAAGGTCGAACGGCTTCTTAATGTATTTGGATACGATGACGCTCCGAACGGCCATGCCGAGATATCGTTCACAAATGTGCGGGTACCGAAAGAAAATTTATTGCTCGGCGAGGGTCGCGGCTTTGAAATAGCGCAGGGAAGGCTCGGCCCGGGCCGGGTCCATCATTGCATGCGGTTGATAGGGGTTGCCGAGCGTTCATTGGAACTGATGATCGAACGTGCGAGAGGTCGAAACGCCTTTGGCAAGCCCATTGCCGACCAAGGCGTCATTCGCCAGTGGATAGCCGAAGCTCGCTGTTCTATCGATCAGGCCCGCCTGCTCGTTCTAAATTGTGCATGGAAGATGGACGCGGGCGGCAACAAGGCCGCACGCAAAGAGATCGCAATGATCAAGGCCGTTGTTCCGCAGATGGCGTTGAAGGTCATCGACCGCGCGATCCAGGCCCACGGCGGCGGCGGTGTCTCGCAGGACTTTCCGCTTGCCGGCTTCTGGATCTATGCCCGGTCGCTCCGGCTCGCTGACGGACCCGACGAAGTTCATCTCGAATCCATCGCCAAAATGGAGATCGGACGAAACTGAAAACACCTCTCTAGGCTGATTCGTTTTGACCGAGCATCGCCGATAAAGAGACTCTTGGGCTTCCCAATACCTGATATTTCCCCTGAATCCAATCCTTCTTTGCCTCAAAAACTCGTTACTGAAGTCATTTGTTTAACATGCCTGACCTAGTATTCATCGCCATTTGGCGGGCACTTCGATCATTCTGAATGAAAAAACGTCAATAATCGTTCAACATTGCAAAAAACTGTTGACAAGTGTTTGGCTTTCCTGTAATTTTAATCCTTGACGGTGGAAAGCCGCCGTTTCCTGTCGCCACCCGATGCGAAAACTTTTTCTGAAATACAACATCTTAGTCAGCCGCACCTAACCGCGGCCGAAACATCCGAAACGGAACGGGTGATCATCACTGCCTTCAGTTGGCCTGTCAAAGTACGTCCTTCCGATGCTGTAGATCAAAAGGTGGCAAAGTATCTCTCGAGAGTGTTAAGAACCCGTTCCGTTTCGATGATTCACCCAAACCCAACAAAATGATTATTGGCAGAAATGCCATATAGGAGCGAAAAGAAATGCTGTTCGGTAAAAAGAAAAGCGTCGCCGGTCTAGATATCGGTTCGAGTTCGATCAAGATGGTCGAACTTGACGGTAAAG
>JBBQTV010000281.1:0-3623 GCA_038212935.1 Pyrinomonadales bacterium
TAACTCTGACTGGAAGATCTCCGGCAGTTTGTTCATCAATCCGCGGCGGCAAGCCGGCCAAAACGCCAACTCGATGCATTTCGAACGCGTCGGCATGGTTCTGGTCCAGGACACTTTCGGCGGCGGACTCGGAAACGCCATTGGCGGAACATTCATCAATATTCTGGACAGCGGAACGCTCACGATCATCGGCTCGCAGACGGAATATATGACCAATTCGCTGGTCTACAACGAAGTAAATAATCCATATGCCGGCGATCATTCTTATCCGATCACGATCGTGAATTCCATCTTCGGTGACCCGATCGTCTTCAATGCCCGCCGGACGCTCGTCTCGACCGGAAGCGTCTATGGGCCGAACACTTTCAAGGCCGACGCACGCCTTCGCGTATATTCGACCGGCGACAGATTCTGCTACGACGGCCTCATCATCGGCTGCCAGGGCGGCACTAAAAACAACTTCGATAAGGCAAGCATCATGTTCATGACCGGCCAGCCGAGCGAGGGATCGGTTCCCGGCCACCCGACCGTCTTCGGGACCGACGTGCAATTCAATAACCCGGTCCAGATGCCGTCGCTGCTCCACAACGCTCTGCCCGCCGGCAAACCGGACGGCTCCATGGTCTATTGCCAAAACTGCCGCCGCTCCACCACGCCCTGCCAGGGCGGAGGGTCCGGCGCCCCCGCAATGGTAGTAGCCGGCCAATGGACCTGCCTCTGATCGCTAAATGGCCAGAGCCGGATTGCAATATGAAACCCGGATGAATCACTTCTAGAGGAGATTTCGAAATGTTCAGAACGGTCTTGGTCGCTTTGATCTTTGCGATGTCTGCACTCTCATCTAACGCACAAATGCGGCCCGTCGAGCCGGGCGTTTCGCTTGAGCTGGCGAAATGGCGCGCGGCACGTTACTCCGACGTGCGTTACAAGCTGAATCTGACGCTCGAAAAGATGTCGCTGGTGTTGAAAGGGACGATCGAGATACGCGTGAATCTGAAAGGCTCCCCTCCTTACGAAGGAGGGGTGGACGCCGCTTTGGGCGGACGGGGTGGTTCGCCGCTTATTCTTGATTGGCGAAAAATCAAGGGGCATGAAGATAGATCGACGATCTCGAACGTCTATATAAACGGTCAGCCTGTTACGCCAAAGAACCACCCCGTCGGCGAAACGCCGACACCCCTCCTTCGTAAGGAGGGGAGCTCCGTGTATCACGAGCACAACGAACACCTTATCTTCCGCGACGGCGTGGTGATCGGTGAGAACTTTATCAAGCTCGATTTTACTTCGCCGATATTGACTAGCGGGTCGGCGATAACGCGGTACGTGGATAAAGAGGACGGGTCGGAGTATATCTATTCGCTCTTTGTTCCAAGCGACGCAAGCACGGCGTTCCCGGTGTTTGACCAGCCGGATCTGAAGGCGAGGTTTACCTTGAATGTCACTGTTCCGACGAGGTGGCGAGTAGTTACAAATGGGATTGGCGACAGTATTCCGTTTGCCTCGCTTCTTACCGTGGATTCCGCTCGAGTCGGATTCGGTTTTGAAGAATCCTTGCCAATTAGTTCTTATGTTTTTGCGTTTGCGGCAGGACCGTTCGAAATATTTGGTGAAAATTATCTTCCAGAGACCGAAAAGTCTCTTAAAGACTATAGGTTCGGGAGTAGGGAAAGTTGTAGGGTTTTTGTTAGGCGTTCCCAAGCCGCCAAGCTCAAGCCACATGCAGCCGAGGTCTTTCGGCTGAACCGCGAGGCGATCAAATACTTCGAGGAATATTTCGATTACAAGTTTCCGTTCCCTAAGTACGATCTGGTTTTGATACCGGAGTTTCCGTTTGGCGGTATGGAGCATGCGGGGGCGACGTTTCTAAGAGAGTCGTCGATCATTTTCCCGCAGGAGCCGACGCGGAACGACCACATCTCGCGGGCTTTGCTGATCTTTCACGAGGCGTCGCATCAGTGGTTTGGCGACACGGTGACGATGCGTTGGTTCGACGACCTGTGGCTGAAAGAGGGCTTTGCGACATTTACGGCGTACAAGGCGATGGAGCGGATCATGCCCAGTGAGATGGCGTGGAAGGTCTTCTACGAACGCGTCAAACAGGCTGCCTACCAGACCGATTCGACCAAGGGCACAACGCCGATCTATCAGGAGATACCGAACCTCTCCGCCGCAAAATCCGCCTACGGCAACATCGTCTACAACAAAGCCCCCGCGTTCCTCCGCCAGGCCGAGTTCTACCTCGGCGAAGACAAATTCCAAACCGCCGTCCGTGCGTTTTTGAAGAAGCATGAGTTTGGGAACGCGGGGTGGGAGGATTTGGTAGAAGAGTTTGAAGTGGCGAATGGGAAGAAAGACATCGTGGACTTCGACACGTTATCCGAAGATGAGAAACGAAGAATAAGTGAATACGAGGAGAATCTCGGGACCAATCTGACTCGATGGGCACAGCGATGGGTCATTGAACCCGAAGTCTACAGAGTCCGGATCGGCAAGAAATGGCCAGATGACAAACAGCAACTATACGGCTACTTTTACGAGAAGAACAATGAAGGTAAAGACATTTGTAGGCCAATGAAGTTTCGACTCTTCGTGCTGTTTGAGAAGGGGAAAAGCAAAACTAGCGATGTGCGCACCGCATGCGACCCCCTTCTTTACGATCCGGGGAAGTTTTATTTAGAGGCCGTAAATGGCATTACCCTCGACCCCCAAAAGAAGTTAGGTGAACCGCTCCTTATTTTTCCTAACTACGGCGACTACGGCTACGGCATTTTTCTGCTTGATGAGAAGAGCCGCGATTATGTTCTGAAGAACATCCAGAACGAAAAGGACCCGTTTCTGCGGTCGATGATGTGGGGTGCGCTGTGGGACAGTGTCCGCGAAGGCGAGCTTGATCCGCGGACATACATCGAACTCGTCATAAAGAATTTTCCGACGGAAAAAGATGAAACGATGACTTCGTCGATCCTTGGACGTGCGACGATGGCATTGAACTATTACGTCGCTGACAAGACCCGAAATGAACTTGTGCCTAAGTTTGAGTCTGGTTTGATCGACCGGCTCACCAGAGCCGAAACCGCTGGGCAACGGATCACTATTTATCGGGCGCTATTGAATGTAGTCGCAACCGCTAGTGGACAAGACGCTCTGAAAGCGATGCTAGAAGCCAGTTTGGAGCCTCAAAGAAATGTCGGGCCGAAGCCGTTTACTCCAGGCCTTTATTCGAGCGAAGACGTCGAAAGAATTCTTCGATTTGAGGAAATGCTGCGAAAACTGCCGCTCAAGACCAAAGACAAATTCGACATCGTGACGCGGTTGTTGATCTTGGGTGATCCCGATGCCCCGAAGCTATTGGCGGAGCTTGAGAAGACCGAGACGAGCGACGATGCGAAGCGATATGCTTATGCCGCGAGGGCGGGCATTGCGACCGCCGAGAACAAGGCTAAGTACTGGAAGGATTTCACCGAGGACAAAGAGATCTCAGAAAGCTGGATAGAAGCGGCGTTCGGGCCGTGGAATTCAATTCGGCACAGCGAGCTGACACTGCCGTATCTGCAAAAAGCTTTGCAAGAACTTCCCAACCACAAACGCAACCGCAAGATATTCTTCGTCAACGGCTGGCTCGG
>JBBQTV010000282.1:0-3564 GCA_038212935.1 Pyrinomonadales bacterium
TCTGAAAACCGGGCCTAAGAAAATGCCGACGGGCGATGAGCGAAAAGCTATGTTCGCCGGCCATTTTGCCAACATGAAACGCCTGGCGGCGGAAGGCAAGCTTGCACTTGCCGGCCCTCTCGACGGCGTTGACGGTTGGCGCGGGCTATTCATTTTTGCGGTCCCGACCATCGAAGAGGCGAAAAAGCTGACCGAAACCGATCCGGTCATCATTAATGGCGAAATGATCGCCGAGTACCATACTTATTTCGGTTCTGCCGGGTTGATGATGATCAACGAGATTCATGGGAAGATCGCGAAGAAGAGTTTCTAACAACCGATCACAATAAATGAACTATAGAAGAACTATTTCGACGGCTTTGTCGCTTTTGCTTTCCATGTCGATCTTAGGCCAGCAACCGACGGGGTCGCTGTCGGGCGTCGTGACGGACCGGAACGGAGCAGTTATACCGGGAGTGTCCGTCACGCTCACGAGTGAAGACGTTGGGCGGACGAGGGCGACAACGACCGATGTGAACGGATTCTACATTTTCACGTCGATTTCCGCTGGCCGGTACAGTCTTACGTTCGCGAGTCGTGCATTCAAAAAGACTGTTGTTGAAGGGGTAAGTCTTTCTGTCGGTCAAAGCTCTGTATGCAATCTGGAACTTGAGATAATTGGTCCTGAGGAGACCGTGATAATGGATCATTCAAGAACTTATCCCTTGGTCGAAACGGTTACCTCGAAAGTCGATTCGGTCGTCCGCGATTTTGAGATCGAAGCTTATCCACTGAATGGCCGCAATTTTCTTGAACTTGCTCTGCTGACGCCGGGAAACTCGATCGCGCCTAACTTTGATCCGACCAAGACGAATACGGTGGTCATTTCCTCTGCGGGGCAGATCGGCCGCGGCGGGAATGTAATGGTTGACGGAGCGGACAACAATGACGATGTTGTCGGCGGTGCATTGATAAATGTATCGCAGGACGCGGTGCAGGAATTTCAAGTAGCCACTAACCGCTTCTCGGCGGAATACGGCCGTACCGGTTCGGGCGTTATCAATGTCGTGACGAAAGGCGGGACGAACACCGTCCGTGGATCGGCATCTTTCTTTGCTCGTGACAAAGCTTTACAGGCTTTGCCTGCGACGTTTGACCGTTCGCTCGAATCACCGCCATTCGATCGGCAGCAGTATGCGTTTACGCTTGGCGGGCCGTTTATTAAGGATAAGTTTTTCGGTTTCGGTGCAGTCGAATTTCGCGACCAAGATGGAGCCACGCTTGTTGGCATTCGTGACGTTCCGAACCGGGTGATCCGTCGCGGGTTTGCCGAAGCACCGCTTCAAGACCTGCTTTTTAATACACGGTTCGACTATTTCGCGACGGATGCGCATCGCTTCGGATTCAAGTACGCCTTCCAAAATGCCGAGGCAAGCGACGCCAGCAAGCTCGACCGGGCGATTGGCTCGGCGAGCTATTTGCAGAACCTTGATAACCGATTTCATTCGGCTATAGGAACGTGGAGTGGCGTGTTTTCGCCGAACGTTGTCAACGAGTTTAGTTTCAGCGTTAATAATTTCGCCAACACTACCGATCCTATCCAGACAGGACGGCAGCTCACCTTCCCGAGCATTCTCGATGGAACAAGTTTCCGCGTTCCCCAGGCGACAAAACAGAATCGGATACAGCTTGCCAATGCAACTACTGCCATCTTCGGCAATCATCTGGTCAAATTCGGCGGTGAGGTGCAGCTCGTCAAGTCCAGCATCGACCTCGGCGTTTTTCAGGACGGAAGGATCGAGTTTGTTCAAGATTTTGCTGACCTCGACCGTAATAACGACGGAGTTATCGACGATAACGATCTGCTTTTTGCTGTCACGCTGCGAAGCCAGTTTCCTGATCGACCGCTGTCGTTAGACAATGTCGATAATACCCATTTCGCTTTCTTCATTCAGGACGATTGGCGGATTCGGCGGAACCTTACGTTTAACATCGGGCTACGTTACGAGGCCGATACGAATGTAAAGAACGTTTCGGGTTACAGCCAGATCAATCCGCTCGTGACTTCGTTCTACACCGGCGACCGGAAGGCGGACTACAACAATTTCGGGCCACGCGTCGGTTTTGCATGGTCCGGATTCAAAGACAAATTCGTCGTCCGCGGCGGCTATGGGATCTATTACGATCGGATTGTTTTGCAGCTCATCACACTCGAACGCGGACTCGACGGCCGTGCCTTGCCGGTGGTCGTGCGTGCAGGCAATGCTTTGACAGATCCGAATGGAGTGCCGATCTTTCTTGATCAGGACGGGAGATTCCTACCTTTTGCACCGCGATTTGATGATCCATTCACGGGGTTCATCCTGCCGGGCGCCGGAGCTTCGGGGATAAACATTATCGACAATTCGCTCCAGAATCCGATGGTTCAGCAGACCAGCATTGGTTTTCAATGGGAATTCGCACGCGACTTGGTTCTTAAGGCCGATTTCCTTCATAATTTCGGTACGCATTTCATCATCGGCCGCGATATCGGAGCTGTAAATAATCCGGTGATCGGTGGTCCGGAGCGCGTCGTCAATCTTGAGTCCAGCGTTAAGACCAAGTACGATGGTTTGCTGATGAGCGTCGAACGCCGATTCGCAAACCGTTTCGGTTTTCGTGCTTCATATACGCTTTCGAAGGCTTTCAACTATGCAAACGACGACCAGGTGCCTTTTTCCAACGGCCCGGTCGACCCGAACAACCTTCAGGCAGAATACGGCCCAACCCCAAACGACCAACGGCATCGCTTCACCTTTGCGGGAACGATCGATCTGCCATACGGCTTTCGCGTGTCGCCGATCCTGACGATTGCTTCGGGTGTTCCAATGGACATAATCGAACCGAGCGGCCAATCACGTGTACACGAGCTTCAACGAAATGCAGGCGGAAGACTTTTCAAGAATGTCGCGGAACTTAATACATTCCTGACACAAGTAAATTCAACGCGATCGGCGGCAGACCAGTTGCCGCTGGCGCCTGCGGATGCGCGATTCAATGATAATTTCAGCTCGCTCGATGTTCGTTTTTCCAAGACTTTCAAGTTTACCGAACGGATGCGCCTTGAGCCGATCGTCGAAGTGTTCAATTTATTCAATGTAACGAATATTCTCGGTGTCTCGAACACGAATTTCTCCGGATTTGGGAACGTCTTGGGCACCCTAACCTTCGGACGACCGATCACGACTGCGGGTGGCGTCTTTGGTTCCGGCGGTCCGCGAGCGTTTCAGCTTGGCTGTAGATTCGTATTCTGATCAAGCACGCCTATGGAGCTAAAGAGACAATTCGGGCTTTGGACGGCCGTCGCCGTGATAATCGGGCAGGTTATCGGCGTCGGCATTTTTTTGGTTCCGGCTGGAATGGCGAAGTCGGTCGGGTCGCCGGCGTGGCTGTTTGGCATTTGGACATTGGTCGGGCTGATGACTCTCTGCGGAGCCCTTTGCTACGCGGAACTTGCATCTCGGTTCCCTGAAGCCGGGGGAAGCTACGTTTATCTTCGCGAGGCTTATGGCAAGGGGGCAGCGTTCGTTTACGGCTGGATGGTCT
>JBBQTV010000283.1:0-3530 GCA_038212935.1 Pyrinomonadales bacterium
GAGCCTGTCGTGTGTCTTGTTTCGCCGCAAAGGATGGAGGCACGAAGACTACGTTGAATGGACACTAAAAAACCACCGGGAGGGCTTTGCGCTTGTTGCCCCGACCAAGTGGAGAAGTCAGGGAATCCACGAAACGGTTGCCCGTTTCTGCTTTATAAATCCTGACACGACGGAAAAGGACATAGCCGATATCTTGGCATCGATGGTGTGAACCCGACCGGCGAATTGTCAGGCTGCTGCATTCATCAGAGATCGATGTCCGCTTGAGCATGCCGCACGCGAGGTCGACCGGATGCGGTCACAGCTCGCTCTCAAACCTTAAGATCGTCGTTTGGCCTTCGGCGGTGGTAAGGTCGAGACCGTCTTCTTCGCCGGTTGCCGTGAATCTGAACTGCATTCCACTTACGTTGCTTACGGCGTGTGTTAGTTCGCCAAGCATGAGTTGAACCGTCGGCTTGTCAGTCTTTGCATCGATGTCGGCCCCGATGTAGGGCAGGCCGGATTCGATCCAGAGATCATTCCCATTTTCGAACACGCCGAGGCGCGTTTTACGGCCACTGAAGGCCTGTGTGAAAAAATTCAGGAACTTAGCCCAGTCCTTTATGCTTTGTTCGTTTAACTTCATAACAAACCTCCTCGAAATACTCGCACCGCGAGAAATTTCGCACCCTGTAAAAAAGTCGCGCATCGCATCGGGCTTGAGTCATTTGGGGACGCGAGTTTTGCACCCAAATCCGTCAAGTGGCCCGATTCTTTCGGCTTCTCTCCGTAACGAATCGCAACTGTCGTGCCGAAAGTTTTGCAATCGCAGCGACACCGAGTGGAAAAAAAGACGATTCGAGTTTAAACTTGGCGTAGTAGAAATCGACAGAGAAAGGATCAATCCGTAATGATCGAAAACATTGACCCGAAGATAACTGAAAAACCGCTAGTAAGGTGTACGCAATGTGACCGCGAGATGGAGCATTACAACACCTTCTTTTCGCCGACGAATGAGCAGCGTGTTGTCTGCTGGCAATGCCTGGCACGCGACGAGAAAGGCTTCAACGCTCAACGTGGTTTTCGCCGCGGTGCCCGGAGCGGATTTATTCCTCGCTAGCTTATCTGCTTTTAACTCCTTTTTAATGGCCATCCGAAAGATCACAGAATATCCCGAAGAGGTGCTCGGGAAGGTAGGAAAACCGGTCGAGCGGTTCGATCAGGAATTGGCCGACCTGTGCGCGGATATGTTTGAGACGATGTACGATGCCGAGGGCGTCGGGCTGGCCGCACCGCAAATCGGATTGAACCTGCGGCTGTTCGTCATGGATTGCGACGGCATCAAGCTGATCGCCGCGAACCCGGAGATCGTCCATACCGACGGCGAACAATCCAGCCAAGAAGGCTGCCTGTCGGTCGGCAAGGTCCCAGCCGTTGTCGTCCGGCCGATGAAGACTAGACTAAAGGCTCAGGACGTCAACGGCGAATGGTTCGAACGCGACGCCGAGGGCTACGCCGCCCGTGCGTTCCTGCACGAGACCGACCACTGCGACGGCAAACTCTTCATCGACCACCTGCCAAAACTCCGCCGCGACATGCTGGTGAAGAGATTCAAGAAAGAGAAGAATTGGAAGTAGGCTTGAGCCTTAACTTGCAGGTCGCCAGTGTTAATTCGCACTCTCGTAAACGATTCTAGAATCGTTCAGAATATTCATTTTAAGCAGCGGATGGAGACTGTTCTCGGTGCCGAGATCAACGCGTCGGCCGAAGATCAGACTGAAGCGGTCTTCAAGACGGATCAGCCGCGTTAAGCCTACCGTCCTCTTGAACTTAACCAGCAAATTAACGTCGCTTTTGGGCCTGTCATCGCCGCGAGCTTCGGAACCAAACACCGAAAGTGTTGAGACATCGAATTCACGACAAACCTCAATAATCTGGTCCTTGTAGCGGTTAATGTTCATCGGCGAAATTTTGGCATATTCCAGACGATGCTTACTGGTTAAAAAAGCCCCCCTTCCGTTTTCGTTCTTCGTCAATGTCAATGGAATAATGGATCACGCCGCCCGGTAATTCTTCATACGGTATCCCGGCTTGTTCAACTTCCGCTTTAAGATCGTCATCCGATTTCAATGTCATGTCATTTGTCGAGACTTCACCACCCCAACATTCAAAATAGCGAATCGCGCGGCTCCGAATTTTAGCAAACTCGAAATCTGAAACCGGTTCGCCATAAGGTTTTGTCCATTTGCGAAACGAGTCCGTGTAAACAACGACGTCATTCAAATAACTAAACTCAGCTAATATGGATGCTTCTCGTTCTCCCTCCACGTAATAGGTGCACGACTCCGGGCCTTCCTGGACTCGTCGTATCGAATAACCTTCAGCGACCTGACAGTGTTCTTCTTCGGTTAACCTACTGTTTAAGTTCCAGATCCCATATATGAATGCCAAGACTTTCAACATAGTTAAACGTTATCTCAAAAGGAAGCTTGTTCGATAAATTGGCAATTGCTTTTCTTCCACGGCGTTTTCGCGTTCGGTTTTGATAGAGAAAGGATTCTTGTCGGTCGGTGATTCTTTGAAATGCTTGTTGGCTCGGAAGAGGGCGAACATTTCTTCGGCTAGCGGTTCGATGTCGGTTTGGACGAAGACGCGGCCGCCGGGAGCGAGGCGGTTGGCGAGAGTGGCGACCATTTCGGAGTTTACCATCCGGCGTTTACCATGTTTCCGCTTGAACCAAGGGTCGGGAAACTGAATGGTGACGACGTCGATCTTGCCGACCGGAATCTTTTCGAGCAGAGTGCCCAGCCAGAGCATCGCGTTGCAGAACGAATAGTGAAGATTGCCGAGGCCCGCCTCAGATGCCAGTCGATTTGCCTCGTCGACAAGAAGCTCGCGGATCTCGACGCCGAAGAAGTTACGAGCGGGCTCGATCTCAGCCATTTTCAGCAAAAACCGCCCTCGGGCACATCCGATGTCGAGATGGATAGGCAGATCGGGGTCGGCGAATAATTCTGAGATCTCTAGCGGGACAGGCTCTCGCCGATAAAATGGCGAAAGCGGATTTACGTGTTGATGAACTCTGACTCGCGGCATTGATCGGGATATTTTATCGTACTCACGCAAGCATCAGATAGACGCTGAATGCCGAAACCGCAATGAAAATGCCGAGCGCAGCAAGTCCGGCCACCTCGGTCACACCGCTTGCAGCACGCGGGTCAACGTGCGGATCGGATGGGATCTGAATGAGGCCGTAGACCGCTCCAACTATCAGTCCGCCGATGTGGCCGTAATTGTCAACGATCTGATACAGTACGAGGCCGAAGACGAGTATGAACCCTATGTTCATCAGTAAGCTCTTACGGAATTCTGCCGAGACGAACTGCCGCCTTCGAAATGCATAGACCGCCAGATAGCTGACGATCCCCAGAATGCCCCCCGACGCACCGACGGAACGTCCCTCCGGAACAAAGATAAAACTAAGGAAACCGCCGCCGACCGCCGCAAGCAGAAAAACGATCGCCAGATGTGCCCGGTTTGAGAGAAATTCG
>JBBQTV010000284.1:0-3472 GCA_038212935.1 Pyrinomonadales bacterium
TCTGTTTGCCGATCTCAAGGAATCGGCCGTAGCATTGAAAGCTCTTTCAAGTGACCAGGTCGCTCGAGCGTTCCGAAAGGTCCATACAGATACCGGATGGCTGGGCAGGCGTGTATTGCGTTACCGCGAGGCTCCGGAAGGCAACGCGATCATCTCTTATGAACCGGCGGCGATTCGGAAGATTACCGTCTCCTTCGCAGATCGAGGATTGGTTGGGCTGACGGTCGCTCTTCCGCCACTTATCCTTCTCGGAAAGGGTGTTGAATATTACCTCTGGGCCGCGGCCTCGTCTCATGTAAAGTCAAACACCAATCTTTCAGTCGCACCTCTGCCAAATATTGGTTTAAGCAAAATCTGCTTCGGGAAGAACGAAGTTCCAGAGACCCATCCAGCTACTCTAGGCGAAGTATGGAAAATGATCTTCGACACTCCATTTAACGGAGACCACACGGGCGAGCGGTGCAATTCCGAGCCGCAAGATGTTCGCGATCTACTTTGGAAACTGGCGGCTGACAAAGTGAAGAAGTTCCCGAAGACAGAACTGATCTTATCAACCACTACGGTCGAGGACGCATGGGAGACGATCGTTGAGCAGCGAAGGTACGACTCGCGTTTCTGAATTATATGGAAGATCTAATGTCAGGTTCGGACGCGGCTCAATTCGCGTCGCCGATACCATTCATAGGTCATCGCATCGCAAAAGAACGGTTCGACCCGGTTGACGCGATTCTCTACGAGTATGTCCTGGCTGGAAACGGCGTTGTTCTAAAAGCTCATAGAGATGAATTCACGGTTTCCATACCTCTTGTTTACCAGGACATTAAGGGGTTGCCCGAGGCATTTGTGGGTACTGAATGGCACAAGCCCAGAGTTCCAGACCGTATTTGGGACGAGATATGCCTCCACGCCCGAATTGACAACTCGGCGGGACATTTCAAGGAAGAGCTTTACCTTATCTATTGGGATGACACCATGGCCTCATGGCAGTGGTGTACTTCCAGCCTGGACCGGACTTGGGCATCAACCATCGCCGACGACACGAGGCCTGAATACTCCGAAGCTTGTATAGAGATTCACACTCACCCGCCTGGAGCGTATCAGTTCAGTAAAGCGGATGACCGGGATGAATCAGGCAAGTTCCGCATATTCGGAATCATTGTCGATGTTCACGATAAGCCGAAGATCAGATTCCGGTGCGGCGTTTACGACCACCTTTTACCGATTCCATTTTCCTGGATAGGGAACCTGCCAAACGGTATCGTCGATCTCAATGAGGTCGAAGCTTTTCTTGAAAAGATTTTGTAATGGATATCGATCTTACTTTCTCGCAGGCCGCTGTTGTGATGCCTGTCGATTACAACACGATCCGATTCGTCGTTGTCGGTGCCGGTGGAACAGGCTCGTTTGTAGTTCCCGCCCTTGCTCGTCTCACCTACGAATTGAAACATCAGCAGAATAAATCTGCGGAAATGCTGATCGTAGACCCAGACGTCGTTGAAAGCGGCAATATTCCGCGAAGTAATTTCTGCGTCGCGGAGGTCGGGCGGTACAAGGCTCAGACACTTGCCGAGCGAGTTTCAACAGCCTGGGGAATCGAGACCAATTTCTCGTGCGATAAGTTCGATCCCGAGAAACATCTAAAAAGCTCAAACAGTGATTACAGGAATCTGACGATTATCGTCGGTTGCGTCGATAACTACCTTGCGCGTCGGGAGATTCATCGTGCATTAGATGAGTACCGGGGTTACGGGGATCAATCAAGGCTTTGGTGGATAGACGGCGGAAACGGAAGGACATCCGGCCAAGTGTTACTTGGATCCACGACAAAGCGTCTAAAAACAGATCAGTACTTTACCGGAACGAGTATCTGCCGGGCACTGCCCGCCCCTTCGCTTCAGCATCCCGAACTACTTGAACCCGAGCCGATAACAAGATCTATCGATGTATCTTGTCCGGAACGGATCCGGTTGGGCGAGCAGGGCCTTAACGTGAATCAGCGAGTTGCAATAGAAATCGCTGAGATGCTTTCCTCATTGCTTCTCACGAGAAGTCTGAAACGATACGCGGTGTATTTTGATCTTGAAAGCGGTGTGACCAATTCCGTGTATACCACTCCGGCCGGAGTGTCAGGAGCTAGCCGAATCTAAAACATTCAAAGGGAAAACGTATGTCCGAATTGTTTCCGAGGCAGTTTAAGGAAGCTTTGCCCAAGCCGGGCGAGCAGGAAGGACACAAGGATCCTACAGTCCATGCTGTCTTCTACTTCCCCTTGAGCGGATGGAATTGGTTTGTTACCGAAGGCCGACCCGTCGAAGACGACTTTCTATTCTTTGGTTACGTCATCGGATTTGAGCGCGAGTGGGGCTATTTCTGTCTCAGTGAGTTGGAATCCGTTGACATCGAAGGGATCAAAGTTTGTCGTGACGAGGACCACGAACCGAAGCTATTATCCGAATGCCTGCAAGGTAACGGATTCGAGGAAAATTGAGCGGTGGATAGGATGCGACCAAATCTGTCGATAGCACGGCTGGGCAAATTCATCGCGCGCTTGGTGAACAGAATTACTACAAAAAAACCAGTGTTTATTAACCAGCTATTTACGACCGCTCAATGGCCTTTCCCGGCGGCTTTCTGTGGAAAGATGTAAATAAAAGCGGTGATCAGGACTACTAAAACAGCCGATGCTGTAAAGCGGCTTAGGTTTAGGCCGCCGTGGTCGAGGGGCTTGTCGAGGAAATCGCCGACGACTGCTCCGAGTGGTCTGGTTAGAATGAATGCGACCCAAAATAAGAGGACGCGTGATGCGCTTGTGAAACGGTAAAGAAGGTATGTGATGAGCAACGCTGTTCCGAAAACTGCGGCGGCTACGAGATAGCCGAGATCGAGGCTGTCGGCGAACCAGTCTCCAAGCCCTGTTCCCAATGTCTGCGAGAACATTATCGTTACCCAATAAAAGACTTCGGCTTTTGGCGTGCTGACGCTTTCGACGGAAACCGTTCCCATCACCCAACGCCATATAAGGAGCGATGCTACGACGCAGACGAGCAATATCGCCGATCCGCCTGTATAACCGATTCCCATATCTCTAGTTGCGTAATCGGCCAGGGTCGTGCCGACCGTTGTTGTCGCAACAATTGTCAGCCAGTAGAGATACGGGTGGAATTTGTTAGCTTTTATCTGCACAGTTACAGCCGCGAAAAATATCAACGCGAATATTCCGGTACTCAGCAGATAGCCCAGATCGAGCGACATCGACAAAGCATCGCCACCAGTTTCACCGAGTGTCGTGGCGAAGATCTTGATGACCCAAAATAACAATGTGACGTGCGGAACTTTGCTGATAAGTTCTTCTGTTTCTGTATTCATGTTGTGCTCCTCAAGTTTAGTTCAATGGTCGCCGGATCGTTGTGGAATGATGACGAGCAGAAACAGCATCACTACAGCGAGAACGACCGTGATCGTAATATCATTT
>JBBQTV010000285.1:0-3435 GCA_038212935.1 Pyrinomonadales bacterium
GTTCACACGGCTATAGCAGATGGGAGCGTTTGCTGCTCGGTTCGGTATCGCAGTCGGTCGTTCACCACGCCCCTTGCTCGGTCATGGTCGTCCGGTCGCCCGCCCCTGAGGACAATTGAACAAGATAGCAACGATCAGGGCTCTAAAATATGATGGAGAGGTTCGCCGAACCTGGAAGGCTGAACTGCTCGAGGGGACAGCTTCACTAAGCACTTTTGTCGGCAAATTCGAAGACGCGGTGGTACATCCGGATCTGGGCCTGATAGAAAAGGGCACCTTGTCCTATGAATACTTTTGGACGGACAGATGGTATAACGTTTTTCGCTTCCACGAACCGGACGGCAGCCTCAGGAACTGGTACTGCAACATCGGAAAGCCGCCCGTTATCGAAGAAGGGGTGGTTTCGTACGTTGATCTAGATATTGACGTATTGGTGTGGCCGGGTGACGATCCTATCGTTCTGGATGAGGATGAATTTATCATAAACGCAGCAAGATACGCTTATTCAGCTGATGTTCTGCTTGAAGTCGAGAATGCAAAACGAGAACTGCTTAAAAGGGTCGCGAGCCGCGAATTCCCTTTCGACTTCAATTAGAAGCGGGCGCTTTCGGCTGTATACGAAGAACGTAGCTGCAGACAGCAAGACTAGCACCCGGTGCGAGCGGGACGCGTTGGTCGATCGGCAGCTCGTAGGTTGCGATCATCGCTGGATTCCGCCCCTCATTTACGACCCAGAAATTCCCTGCCCCATCGGTGATGATCAGAAGATGGCGACGGCTGATCTCGGCATCGCCGGAGAGTGCTATGTCGACCGGTTTCGACTTGGAACCGCGACCGACGCTGATCTCTTTGTTGTAGATCGGAACGACGTTTTGCCGAAC
Source organism: Pyrinomonadales bacterium (assembly GCA_038212935.1). Classification (GTDB taxonomy): domain Bacteria; phylum Acidobacteriota; class Blastocatellia; order Pyrinomonadales; family Pyrinomonadaceae; genus OLB17. Next base: position 882 of record JBBQTV010000285.1, read on the forward strand.
GCCTTTGAACCAGATTTCGAGCTTGTAAAGCTCTTCGACACGGGGGCGGACATTCGTCATCACCTCAGCGTCCTGCGAGATGACCGGCGGCCTTATGGACGCCTGGGGAATGGTCGGTTCGGCCGGGGTCGAACGAGTGGGCCGGGTAAAGTTTGGCGGCTGCTGATGCGACGGCGGAGTATATGGCCGAGCCGAATTCTGCGAAACGAGAGTATTCTGGGGCTTTTGTGCCGGAGGTTTGGCCGCCGCTGGGCGAGCCAGAACGCCTGTCTTGTTCGATGACGTATCTTCCCAGCTATGCTTGATCCGGATGTCTCCTGGCTCCAATGTTCCGTCGATTCGAAGCTCGATCACGAACGACTTTGTTTCCAACTTTTTTCGCCCGGCGATCTCGCGGGCACGCTCGGCTAGAATGTGATAAAGACCTTGTTCCAAACCGCGCCGCTTGGCTCCCTGCCATTCCTTGTCGTCGGCTTCGCTGAGGAAAATGGTGTATTCGGTCGGAATGATGACGGTGCCCTGCGGAAGCGGGAGCATTTCATCCTGCATAACACCCTCAATGGCCCGCGCGATCTTTACAATGAACTCTTCGGAGCGGCTGCGGGGTTTGACCTGTGCATCCCGGGCGGCTTCTTCAAGCACCAGCTCGGCGGTTTCGCCGTCTATCCATCTTCTTACTTTGTCGAGTACGCTCAATTGACTTCTCCTCCGCTCCGCGTGAAACCGCTGAAAATAAATTACCACGCCAAAGCGTTCTGGTCATTGTTCGACATCAATGAATCTACCGTTCAACCACCCGATGTTTTTCGATGATGCGTCCGGCCGCTCACGCCCCTGACTTATTATCTCTACCTGATGCCACGACCCCTGAGTCTTCAATATCCGGACGCGCGAATTTCGCGTGACCAAGCCAACCAGGTCGGTACTAGCGCTCGGACCGGAGCGAAGATTGACGTCGGTGTTCGCGGTCGCCAGCTTTTCAGGCACGAACGGATTTGTTATTACCGGCGCGTAGCCGAGGCTTCGTAAATAGGCCGAGGTTCCGAATAGTGCGCCGGCGAAAAGCACCAGAAACACTGCCGCCCAAGTAAGCCGCCGCATGAATTTGCGGTAACGCCCACGCGTTTTTACGGGCGGTTCGATCTGGACCTCAAACTGCTCCCTCGTGTACTGCTCGGCATTCGGCCAATGGTCTTCAACGCGTTCCGTCGGTTTGTAAGCGGGCGGCTGCTGGGACGGAACGATCGGCTGATGAGCCGGCGGCGTTTCGATGTCAGGCATCAGCGGGAGGTGAAGCTTCAGGTCTCGTGAAGTCTGAAAACGCGGCTGACGAGGAGCAAGCGGAGTGTAGCCGGGAGCGACGTGTGGTTGCGGAACGGGTTGAAGCTTTGGCCGAACGTGGGTAGCGGTCTCAGCATCGGCGATGATCCGCCTGACCGATTCGAGATCGAGCCAGAACTCATCGACGGATTGATATCGGAGTTCGGGATCAGCCAAAGTTGCTCGATTTAGAACACGAATGAGTTCACTGGCCCAATCCTCGCTGCGCGAAGTGTGCGGCAGGTCCGTGATGGGATTATTCGCATAAAACCGCGGAGCCTCGCCGGTGAGCAGCGTGTACGCAGATTTCGCCAGGGAATAAACATCGGCGGCGGGCGTTAGCTTTTTAGCATTCCCTTCGCCGTCGGTAGCCGCATAAAGTGGACTATGTTCGGGAGGCGCGTATATGTTCGTGCCTACGCGGGTGATCGGAGAGTCTGACTGAAATATCCTGGCGACGCCAAAATCAGCGATCTTCACGGTATGCCGGTCGGCTGTAAGCAAGAGATTTTGCGGTTTAATGTCTCGATGAATGATCCCGTGGCGATGTGCGTGGCGGAGTCCGGCACACACCTGTTCGATGTATTCCAACGAATCTTTGATCGAAATGGCTTTTTCGCGACACGCACGTTGAAGGTCGCCGCCTTCCAGATATTCGAGAACGAGATAATGAAATACCGTGCCCTGAAGATCGCGGGCGGTACCGTGGCCGAGCCGGCTAATGATGTTCGGGTGGCGAACGCGGTCGAGGGCGATCGCCTCATTCTGGAAGTTTTCGACCAGCGTGCGTTCGAGGTCGGGATCCAAGTCGTCCTGAAGGAAAACGTTTAAGGCTTTTATTACAACCCGGCTATGTGGGGACTGGGGCGACGCGAGCGTATCGCGGGCCAAAAAGATCTCGGCGTAGCTTCCCCGCCCAAGCTCGCGCATGACGTCGTATCGCTTATCAAGCCGGCTGTTATTAAGTGAAAGCTCTCGCATGAAGAGGTGATCCCAACGGCGGTTACGTTTACCGACCGTCCCATTATAAGACTAAATGCCACTAATCGCACAAAAGTGACCTTAAGGGACCAATATGTAGAACGAGAATTTGAACTTTCGGGTTGCAACAATTCTGGATATCAGGTTTATAACGCTCAAAGGTTGGTTCTACAATTTCCGTCTAGCCTTTTGTTTGCGAACTTATTTATATAGAATTTCGTCAAACTTGCTGTACCCAGTTCGCGGAGATCCG
>JBBQTV010000286.1:0-3435 GCA_038212935.1 Pyrinomonadales bacterium
TCTCGGGGAAATTATATAGCTCCGTAGGAGTGGCATGTGAAATGGTGCCGCTCCTACGGAGCTACAGCGAGATTAAAGGATGAATCTACAAATGTCGCTCATACGGCTATTCCCGCGTTGGCGATGGACGATTTTGCAGACATGTCGCTCCGGCGGAGCTTCGTTTGGCGGGTTATTGGGGTTTATTCATATCTTAGGGATTCGATGGGGTTCAGGCGGCTGGCACGGATGGCGGGCATTACGCCGGCGACGAACGCGATGCCGCAGACTAGCAGCATGATGACCGCGACGGACAAGGGTTTGAAGGCGAAAAGGTTGAAGCCCTCGAACGATTCGGCATAGAGCTTTACCAGAACGCGGTTGGTGATCAATCCGGCACCGATAGCGCCGAGCGCTCCGATCAGAGCTCCCCAGAAACCGATCAGAACCGATTCGAGCGAGAAGATCGCAAAGATCTTGCCGCGGCCCATGCCGAGAGCTTTTTGCAGGCCGATCTCTTTTGTGCGTTCGAGCACGGCGATAACGAGTGTGTTAATGATGCCGAACGATGCTGCGAGCAAAGCGACCATGGCGAATAGATTCATTCCGGTCTTGAAAATGCCGATCGCGTCGTAGGTGCGCTTGCGTGTATCGGCGACCGTGTCGGCCTCAAAACCCTTTTCTTCGAGCTGCTTTTTAATGCGATCGACGACCATCTGATCGCCGGAATTCATTTGGATGGTGAACCCGATGAATCTTTCGGGGCCTTGATCCGGCTGTTGTTCCGCGTGGATACGGCGGGCGGTCTCGGCTCCGACGAAGGAATTCATGTTAGTCATGAAACCTTTGGTCGTCACGCCGGCGATGACGAGGCCCATAGTTTTGACCGAGCTGTCAGCGGATCGGTAAGCGATGGTGGCGGTCTTGCCGATCAGATTCTTAACGTCCGTATCGATCTCGCGGGCGAGGCCGATCGGTATAAGGATCTGGCCGTCGGCGTTGAGCATCGTGCCGGCCTCTGTCTTGGCCTTCAGGCCGTCAGAAAGCATGCCGAGCTCGAGCTTATATTTCTTACTGCCTTCGATGGTGATGTATTCGCCGCTGAGGCCGTAGCGGGGCGTGATGGAAACGATGCCCTCGATATTGCCGACGGCCGCTTCCATTTGCGGACGCGTGAGCAGCACGCTGTTCGGGTCGAATCCGCTTTCATCTGAGCCTTCTTCGGTCTCTTTATATTCGGCGGGAGCTCCGGCATTCGGACCGCCTTGCGGGCTCTCGATCTTGCGGCGGACCATTGCGACGCGGTCGCCTTCGATGTTCTTGACCTGGCTTTCGACGTAATCGCGCATACCGTCTCCGAGCCCGTTGGTCATCGTTAACGTGAACGAACCGACAAAGATCGCGATGACCGTCAGAAATGTGCGGAGCTTGTTGCGGAACAGGTTGCGGTTAGCGGTGCGGATAAGGTCCCAGGTCTTCATTTCGAGGTCGTCTCCTTGCGGTGATCGCCGACGATGCGGCCGTCCTTCATTTCGATAACGCGGTCGCAGCGGGCGGCGAGATCGGCATCGTGCGTTACGACGACGAGCGTGATCCCGTTTTCGCGGTTGAGCTTGAACAGCATCTGTTCGACGGATTCGCCGGTAGCGGAATCCAGGTTACCGGTCGGCTCGTCGGCAAAGATGATCTGCGGGCCGCCGACAATTGCGCGGGCGATACAGACGCGCTGTTTCTCGCCGCCGGAAAGGTCTTTTGCCTTTTTGTGCATCTTGTCGTCGAGCCCGACGGCTGTCAGTGCCTGTGCGACGGCGGTTGAAACCTCCGACGAAGACGCTCCGCGAATACGAAGCGGCAGTACGGTATTTTCGAACACCGTATCGCGGCCGTTCAGAAAGAACTGCTGAAAGACGAAGCCGAATTTCTCATTCCGCAAAGTGTTCTTCGAACGCTCTGAAAGAACGGACGTGTCGCTGCCATCGAGAAAAACAGAGCCGCCGGTCGGCGCGTCGAGACAAGCGAGCAAGTGCATCAGCGTAGATTTGCCGCTGCCGGATTTCCCGACAATAGCAAGGCAATCGCCGCGGCCGATCGACAGGTCGACAGCCTTTAAAGCTTCGTAATCGACACCGTCGCTGGTGTAGGTCTTGGAAAGGTCTCGTGCTTCAAGCATAGGTTAGCTCCCGAACTTCAAAAGACAGTTACGGAGCTATGGCCCGAAAAGTTCCCGGGCAATGCAAAAGGCCGAAACCCATGTTCCGGCCTTTGTGCTTCGATTAGATTATCGGTTTACCGAACGAATACGTTCGGAAGCGGTTTGTCACCGGTCATTCCAAATTGCTGGATCATGATCCCCGCGGTCGAACGTCCGATATACCAGGTCGCATTCGACGGACGGAAAATGGCCGTGTCGAATTTGCCGTCACCGTCAAAATCAGCCGGTGTCGGCAGATCAGTAGAGCTTCCGAACGGATACGAGTAGTAGCTCAGATCTTCGCTTCGCATAACGAACCATTCGCCGGTCGATGCCCGCCAGACAGCGACATCCGCTTTTCCGTCGCCGGTGAAATCACCTTGGACCGGTTTGTCGGTGCCGATGCCGAAAGTGTAAACCTTGACGCTTCCGTTCGCACTGCTACTGATCCACCATTCGCCCGATGACGGACGGAAGATCGCAAAGTCCGATTTAAAATCGCCGTCGTAATCGGCCGTAACCGGGATATCGCCGGTCGCTCCAAATCCTACGATCGATATTCCGCCCGAGGAATTGCCGATATACCATGTTGCGTTTGACGGACGAAAGACTGCCGCGTCGGCCTTTCCGTCGCCGTCAAAATCGGCCGGAACGGGAATGTCGCCATTGGCGCCGAACGGGAAGGAGTAATAGCTTTGATCCTCGCTTCGCAGGAAGTGCCATTCGCCGGTCGAAGCACGCCACAGCGCCTCGTCGGTCTTGCCGTCACCCGTGAAATCAGCCGGAACGGGAGCGTCTGAGCCGAGGCCGAACTGGACCGCACTGGTCTGGCTGGTGCTGCTGTTGAAATGCCACCATTCACCTGACGAAGGCCGAAAGATCGAGAGATCTGCTTTGCCGTCAGCGTCGAAATCGAAAGGCGTCGGCGAGAACGAGCGTTCGTAGGCACCGATGTCCGAACCGTTACCAGCCGGAGCGTTCGGGATCAAAAGGTTGTCGTAGGGGCGGATAGAACCGCGTTGGTCGACCGCTATTGCCGGGCTGTTGCCTCGGTCGATCGCCGGGCTGCGGGTCAAAACCGCACGCGTCTGCGTTGCACCGCCGTTGTATCGCAAAGCTCCGATCCGCGGATCGATAGGATTCGCCGTCGTCCCGAGCTGGTTATTCGCGCCGGTCCATTCGCTCCCGTCAGCATTACCTATTAGGTTATAACTGCCGGTGACGCCCTGGCCGAGACTTGCACGGCCGACGACATCGTTGCCGTC
>JBBQTV010000287.1:0-3425 GCA_038212935.1 Pyrinomonadales bacterium
GCCGGATTCAGTTTATGTTTGCGACGGCTCGCAGGAAGAGTATGACCGGTTTTGTCAGGAAATGGTCGATGCCGGAACGTTCATCAAATTGAACGAAGAGAAGCGGCCGAACAGCTTCCTTGCCCGTTCGCATCCGTCAGATGTGGCACGCGTCGAGGACCGCACATACATCTGTTCGCTCGGCAAAGGCGACGCCGGCCCGACGAACAATTGGATGGCACCGTCCGAAATGAAGGCCATATTGACACCGAAGTTTCGCGGTTCGATGAAGGGACGGACGATGTACGTCATCCCGTTCTGTATGGGCCCGATCGGTTCGCCGATATCGCAGTTTGGTGTTCAGGTGACCGATTCGCCTTACGTTGTGGTCAATATGAAGATCATGACCCGCATGGGCACAAAGGCTTTGGATGCGATGGGCGACGGCGAATTCGTGCATTGTCTGCATTCGGTCGGGATGCCGCTGGCGGAAGGCCAGGCCGATGTGCCGTGGCCGTGTTCGCCGGACCCGAAAGACAAATACATTGTTCACTTTCCGGAAGAACGCTCGATCATGTCGTATGGTTCGGGCTACGGCGGAAACGCATTGCTGGGTAAGAAGTGTCTTGCTCTCCGCATCGCGTCGACGCTCGGCCGCGAACAGGGCTGGCTTGCCGAACACATGCTGATCGTTGGTGTAAAATCGCCGGACGGAAACAAGGATTACGTTTGTGCGGCCTTTCCGTCGGCTTGCGGCAAGACCAACTTCGCGATGCTCATTCCGCCCAAGGAATTCCGCGAAGAGGGTTGGGAAGTAACGACCGTTGGCGACGATATCGCATGGATCAAACCGGACGAGCATGGCAGGCTGCACGCGATCAATCCCGAAGCCGGATTCTTCGGCGTAGCACCGGGAACGAGCTATGATTCGAACCCGAACGCGATGGAATCGATCAAGGAAAACACGATCTTTACGAACGTGGCTTTGACCGATGACGGCGACGTTTGGTGGGAAGGAATGGACGGCGACGCTCCGGCTCATGCTATCGACTGGCAGGGCAACGATTGGACGCCCGCAAACGAAAAGCCTGCCGCCCATCCGAACGCACGCTTTACCGCACCGATAACGCAGTGCCCGGTCGTTGATGAACATTTCGACAACCCGAAAGGCGTGCCGGTATCGGCATTCATCTTTGGCGGACGACGCAATTCGGTCGTGCCGCTTATTCAGCAGTCGTTCAACTGGGCGTTCGGCGTATATGCAGCCGCGACGATGGGCAGCGAGATGACGGCAGCCGCGTTCGGCAACATCGGCGAGGTCCGCCGTGACCCGTTCGCGATGCTTCCGTTCGCCGGTTACCACATGGGCGATTATTTTGCTCACTGGCTCGATTTCGGGCGTCAGATACCGGAACCGCCGCGGATCTTCTCGGTCAACTGGTTCAGCAAAGACGAGAACGGCAAGTTTCTCTGGCCCGGATTCGGCGAGAATATGCGCGTCCTGAAATGGGTCGTCGAGCGTGCCCGGGGACGTTCGAAAGGTGTTGAGACGCCGCTCGGATGGATGCCGCGTTATGAAGACATGGACTGGCGCGGACTTGATTTCACGCGTGAACAGTTCGATGAGGTGATGAAGCTTGACCGCGACATGTGGATCAAGGAGATCTCGACGCATGACGATCTTTTCTTCAAGCTATACGACCGTTTGCCTAAGGAAATGACCTTTATTCGAGAGCTTCTAGTTTCAAATTTATGGCGTTCACCCGAGTTTGGGCTCGCCACGCCAAGGCCGGAGGAAACGGCGGAAACCAAAGCTGTTGCGAAGGGCGAATAGCTTTTGCGAGAATAATTTTCGCACGGAAGGCGGCCTGTCTAGGCCGCCTTTTTTGTGTATAATCGCAATCTAGTTTTATGGAAATAGTGATCTACGTAGTCGGGTTAGCGATGATCATCGCTACTGCATTGCCGGTGCTATCCGCCGGTGCGTGGTGGATCAGGGTCTTTGATTTTCCGCGGTTGCAGATTGTGGTCATTATTTTTGCGGTGATCATCGCTCATGTGGCGATCGCGGGATTCGATTCTTGGTTCGATGTGACGCTTTGGACGCTGCTCGTATTATGCATCGCCTACCAAGCGTACATGATGTTCCCTTACACGCGGTTTGCGAAAAAGCAGGTCGAGGCAAGCCGGCGATCGGACCCGAAGTTAATGATCTCGTTGCTCGAGGCGAACGTACTGATGGACAATCATCGTTCGGACGATCTGCTTAAGATCATTAGAGAAACCGATCCTGATATGATCCTGCTTGCCGAGACCGATGATTGGTGGCTCAAACAGGTCGACGAACTAGCGGCCGATTATCCGTATGCTGTCCGTCAGCCGCAGGATAATACTTACGGAATGTTGCTTTATTCGCGACTTGAGCTGATCGAACCCGAGGTGAAGTTTATCGTCCAGGCTGACATTCCGTCGATCAGCAGCGGCGTCAGGCTTCGGTCGGGGGACGTGATCGAGATAAGGTGTCTTCACCCGAAGCCACCCGTTCCGATGGAACATCCCACCTCAGCTCCGCGCGATGCCGAGCTGCTGATCGTCGGGAAGGAGAACCGTAAGGACGACAGCCCTTACATCGTTTTTGGCGATCTGAACGATGTCGCCTGGTCACGCACAAACTATCTTTTTCAGGACATAAGCGGCCTGCTCGACCCACGCGTTGGGCGGGGATTTTTTCATACGTTCAATGCCAAAATACCGCTTATTCGGTTTCCGCTCGATCATTTTTTCCACTCGAATCATTTCCGGCTTGTAGACTTTCGGCGGCTCGGATATTTTGGGTCAGATCATTTCCCGGTATTTATAAAACTAAGCCTTGAGCGCGATGCAGAGGCTACTCAAGAGGAGCTGACGCCTGACGCGGACGAGGTCGTGGAAGCCGAAGAAAAGATCGCCTTCGTCGCGGAAAACGGGTAACGGAGATTCTGCCGAAGCACCCACCCGGTGTAAACGCAAAACACCTAGCTGCTTACGTCTCTTTCTGTAGAGGTTTCAAGTTAAACTCTTCCCTTCTGTATGGATGAAAAGATCTGCGTTAAGTGTAATTTCATTACGGCGGACAAGGTTCCGAAGTGTCCACAATGCCGTACCGGAACGCTCCAATCGCGGTCCACACTGCGGGTGCTGGGCGGTCTGCTTGTCGCGATCGGGTTGTTTCTGATCGGGATCATGAGCGTGGTTACTTTCCTTGTTGTCGGCGCAATGATCGGCGACGGAAAAGGAGGCACGCGATTTACCGGCACTGAGACCGACGTGATGTTCATCGCGAGTGTTTTCGGTGTCGTCTTTTTGATCGGTGTGACATCGTTGGTGGCAGGCATGTGGCAACTCGTCCTTGGCCGCCGGAACAAGGGGCACATATGGATTATGCTCGGGCTTGGTGTGCTTTTCTT
>JBBQTV010000288.1:0-3411 GCA_038212935.1 Pyrinomonadales bacterium
CGATGAAGGTAAGGCTAAGATCCGCGTCGAGTGATTGTTTGTAAGAATGCCGTGAACGCAGGACGCGTCGGTTGTGATATTATGAGCAAAATCAAGGTCCGGTCGACGTCAGAGATTATAAGGCATCGCACAAACGTTCGCTGCCAAATAATCACCCAAGAGAGCAAAAATAAAAACGATGATCATTAGAAAGGGAAAAGAAAGTAAGAAGAAGGGCCAGCTAATTCTTAGTATCGTATTTTCGGCCGTTGTTTGTGTCTCACTCGTCGCGGGACAGAACGTCGTCCCGGTCCGTGATCTTACAGGCGGCACGAACGTGTTCATTTTCCGCGGCGGCACCAAATCTGTTTCGCAGCGATTCGTTACGCAGGCACGATCAAAACGGACGTCAAGCCAGCGTGCACAGAGCGCCCGGAATGTAAACCGGCAATACTCGCGGCTCGCCAAAGCGAACCCACGGCGGCAACGCAGTGAGACGGTTGATCCGAATCGTGTGAAGATCGATCTTAAGGTAATGCCGGCCGACGAAGCTTCGCGACTCTTTGCAGGGGTCGGTGAATATTACGTTGATCGAAGCGAGTATGACAGCGCGATCGATTTTTTCCGGGACTCTCTTAATCTGCTGCCAACCAACGAACGCGCCCGTCAAGGCCTGAGCGAAGTTTTGGCCCTGAAGGGAAATGAGCTTTTGACCCAGGAATCATACGATGTTGCCAAGAAGTTCTTCGAAGAGGCCCTCAGTATCAATGCAAAGAATGCTCCGGCATACTTTGGCCTCGCCGAGATCCAGTCAGAAAGGGGTCAAGAAGCTGAAGCCGTAACAAACTATGAAAAGGCTCTTGAGGCCGATGGCGATCTGACCGAGGTCTACGTGCCTCTTGGAATTCTCTATTACCAGCAAGGCAATTATGCCAAAGCCGACGAATTTCTAACGAAGTCGGTCAGCATCGATGACGAGAATGCAGTTTCGCAACAGTTTCTTGGGTTGGTAAGGCTGCAGCAAAAGCGAGATGCGGATGCTCTAAAGGCTTTCTCACTTTCCAAGAAACTTGATCCGACCAATGCCAAGGCTTTTTATTATTCCGGCGAATCGCTTACTCGGCTTAACCGAAATGACGACGCCATCGCAGATTTTAAGAAAGCTATTGATTTAGATCCGAAGTATTTCGAAGCATGGTACGGCCTCGGTACTGCTCAATTTGAACTCGAGAATTACGGAGAAGCTGTAAAAGCTTTAGAAGAAGCTAAAAAGCTTCGAAACGATAATGCCGAGGTTGTCGCAAATTTGGGCGACGCATATCGTCAGATCGAAGATCCGGCCCTTGCAAACAATAAGTATAATCTCGCCGAGAGTAACTATAACTTGGCTGTGTTGTTTTTTGAACGCCGCCCTGATTTCGCGACCAACGTCGAGATCCGCGAGCTTACGGCCGATATCTATAACCGTATCGCCTATTCGATCGCAAAACAGTGTGAGATCAATATGACACGGGCGGTCGCTTGTAAATGGAATGTTGCCGTCCGAGCCCTAGAAAAGGCTGCCAAGATCAGTGCCGACACTGTCGACATGGCAAATCTTGGATGGGCGTATTACAATGCCGGCAAATCCGACATCATTGATAAGAAAACGGATGAAGGGCGGATCAAATTAGAGAAGGCTCGGACCACTTTGCTTCAGGCAGTTGGGTCGAACGCGGAATATCGCGAAGGAGCCCTCCTTAATCTAGGAATGGTCTATACAGATCTCGGTGATCACAAAGGAGCGATCAAGACGTTGTCGGATGTTGTTGCGAAGGAGCCGGGTTGGGTATTCGCGGTAAACGAACTTGGTGTCGCATATTTCAATGACGGTAATTTCAAAGAGGCGACTACGCAGTTCAAGCGGGCGGTGGGCCGGGATGACAAGTTTGCCGAAGCGCATTACAATCTTGGTCGTTCCGAATTCAAAAACGGAAAAATAAACGAAGTGAAGAAAGTGCACACGAAGCTTCGGTCACTCGGAAGAAACGACCTGGCGGCAAAGCTCGAATCGTTGACCGGGGGCCTTGTGCGGAGCTAGGAGAAATCACTTTTATTAAAATTGCGGGAGATGGTTACAATAGACCTTCTCCCTTTTTTATGCTTTATTCCGCGACAGATCAGATCCACGTTGAGACCAATAAAGAGCTCCGCCCGTTGACCACGTTGGGTGTCGGGGGGGCGGCTAAATACTACGTCAGGGTGCAGAGCGAGAGTGAGTTGGTGAGTGCGCTTGAGTTTGCCAAGGCCAACGGAACATCGGTCTTCATATTAGGGGGCGGGAGCAATGTGCTTGTATCTGACACCGGATTTGACGGATTGGTGATCCATGTCGCTCTGGATCTTTCGGCCCGCCGAGAAATTCAACCGGAAAGTAAAAGCGGCTATAACGGGGGCCTCCGAAGAATCACAGCAGGAGCCGGCGAGAATTGGGATAGTTTCGTTCGTTTCTGCGTCGAAAACGAGCTTGCAGGCGTTGAATGTCTAAGTGGTATACCCGGATCGGTCGGCGGCACACCCGTGCAGAATGTAGGAGCGTACGGGCAGGAAGTTTCGCAAACGATCGTAGCGGTTCGATGCATCGATTCTGTAACGATGGAACCCGTAGTTTTCTCTAAAGCCGAATGCCAGTTTGCGTATCGACAAAGTATCTTCAACTCTTCGCATCGCAGCCGATACATAGTTTATAGCGTAGATTTTGAGCTAAAGCATGGGGGGGCGCCCAGACTAGCTTACAGGGATCTCATCGAGCACTTCCAAGAAAGTAGGCCTACATTGGCTGAGGTGCGTGATGCAGTTATCGCGATCAGGCGTAAAAAGTCGATGGTCATCGATCCGGACGATCCCAATTCAAAAAGTGCCGGATCCTTCTTCAAGAATCCCGTTATCTCGGTCAGAAAGTTCGCAGAACTGAATAGGAAAAGCGGTGTAAACGTGCCGAACTTTGACGCTGGAAATGGATCCGTGAAAATTCCTGCGGCGTGGCTAATCGAAAAAGCTGGCTTCGAAAAAGGACATGTTCAGGGAAATGTAGGCATTTCGTCGAATCACACTTTAGCAATAATTAATCGGGGAAGCGCTACATCGAGTGAAATTATCGCGTTAATGAATGAGATCGTAAATACGGTCGAGAAACAATTTGGTATCAGGCTGGTCGCCGAGCCTGTGCTTGTTGGATTTGAAGATCGATTTTAAGCGATCTGTCCGCAAATGGGGCGGGTTCGCGTCGTCTTAAATAGTGGCATCTGAGCTGCCGGGATGTATTTGAGAAAGTCGAATTATGTTCTACATAAATGATCATTGGAAGCGTCCGTTCGTATTCCTAATAATGGTGTCATATTTCGCTTCGGCCGTACCGTTAGCAAAAGGAAATGACATTGTGCCTGCATCAGA
>JBBQTV010000289.1:0-3402 GCA_038212935.1 Pyrinomonadales bacterium
TTTCTCCGGCGTTAGCTTGCCGATCTCCTCATCGAAGATCATGAGTTTGCCATCATGAACGCCCTGAAGCTCTTTCGGCGCAAGGCCGTTGCTGCTATCGGCGTTCGATACCTTTACGATCTGCATCGTCTCGCGTGCAAGTTCCTTAACGGCCTTATCCGCAAAATCGGTAGTGAACGTATTCGCCATTGCTCCGTTTTTGATAACACGCAGGCCGAGCCCTTTGCTGATCGATTGCTGGAGCCGCTCGATCTTGCCGAGCCGTACGGTCGTGTTGAATCCAACGCTCGAGGCGATATATACATCGGCCGCGTCGGCACCATTTTTCTTAAGTTCCGAAACGAGTTCGGACGCTAAGCTTCTATAATCTTTCATTTCGCTTGTCCTCCTCGTTTATGCCTTGCCGCCTTTTATTTTCGTTCCGCCCACGGTGATCTCCGACACTTTTACTGTCGGCGTTCCCATCCCGACCGGGACCGACTGGCCATTCTTGCCGCAGGTCCAGCCGCCGTCGGTGAATTTCAGATCGTTACCGACCATCGTCACTTTCGTCATGACGTCCGGGCCGTTTCCAACCAGCGTCACGCCCTTGAGCGGAGCCGTGATCTTTCCGTCCTCGATGCGGTAACACTCCGAGCATGAAAACGTGAAATCGCCCTTCGTGATGTCAACGTTTCCGCCCGTAAAGCCCTTAGCGTAAATGCCGTTCTTGACCGTTTTCAGGATCTCCTCCGCCGAATATTTGCCCGGCCGCAGGTATGTGTTTGTCATTCGCGGCATCGGCGGGTGATTGTAAGCCTGGCGGCGTCCGTTGCCCGACGGCTTCACGCCGAGCTGCTTCGACGAGATGCGGTCGTTCATATAACCGCGAAGAATACCTTTTTCGATCAGCGTCGTGCTCTGCGGTGTGTTTCCTTCGTCATCGACATTGATCGTCCCGCGCATGTTCTCGAACAGGCCTTCGTCAACAACGGTACATTGGTCCGAAGCGACCTTTTCACCAACGCGGCCCGAGTAATTCGAAAGATTCTTGTAGTTGAAATCCGCCTCAAGCCCGTGGCCGACCGCTTCGTGCAGAAGAACCGCGCTTTCCGCCGGGCCGAGCACGACCGTCTGCGTTCCGGCCTCGGCTTCCTCGGCCGAAAGGTTGACGATCGCCACGCGTGCGGCCTCTTTGCCGATGTCGGCAGCCTTTCGTTTGTTGAAATATTCCATGCCGATGCGGCCGCCGCCGCCGGTGTAACCGGTCTCACGCAGCTTGCCGTCCTCGGCGATACACGACGCACTGAACATGAACAGCGGCTGCGAATCTTCCCAATACACGCCGTCGCTATTGGCGTAAGCAAGGTGCTTCACCTCATCGTTGAAGCCGATCGAGACGCGCACGATCTTCTGGTCAAAAGCTTTTGCGGCAGCGTTAGCTTCTTTTACAAAACTGAGTTTTTGGGTAAGGTCAGTCGAAGTTGCGAGTTGGTTGATGGGGTACAGATTCTTCGGCTTAACATCGTTCATCCCGACGATTCGCGTTCGGGCAACGTTGTCGGCGGCGATCACCGCAGCGGCACCTGCTGCCTGCATCATGCTCTCGATCGAGAGGTCCTCGGTAAACGCAAATCCGATCTGATCGCCCTTGACCGCGCGGATGCCCACACCCTGTACGATGCCCCGGCGTGCCGACTTCACAATGTCTTCTTCGAACGAAAGGTTGGAGCTTATCCGGTACTCAAAAAACACATCGGCGAACTCAGCACCTTTGGCGAGCGTCGACGCGAGCACCTTACTGATGTCCGCCTTCGTAACGTTAAAATATGTGTCGAGCAGCGAAGGCCCAAACAGCGTTGATTCACCTGCCATAACCCGGCTCACCCAAAGGTCGCTCGCCGCCACCGCAGCCATGGCCGCTGAGCCCTTGATCAAAAATTCCCGTCGTTTCATAGCGTATAACTCCTTTCGTCAAAGATAAAATCCGGTTGGGAGTAATGTCAGCTCCAAAAATTTACGCACGCACGTCGAAAAAGGTTCTGACATTCATACACGCGACAAAACCAACACAAATGTCCGGACATATCTTCCGGCAGCAGAATTCTTTAAAGTTGTCCCGTCGCGTATCTGACACAAAAACACCGCAAGATCGGCATTTGTGACAAGAAATCACGACGGGTGAAGCAGGATCTTAAATTGTCGGACTACTGATCGGGTTAGAACACCGAAACAGTCGGGAAAGCTTCAATGCCGGGCTCGCCTGTATGCCGGGAACGCGTGTATGCCGGGAACGCACGCGTCCCGCGTGCATGGACGCGGCAGCGGCCTGTTCCCTCGGCTTGGAAAGCGCCCTCTCGGTCACACGCACAAGCGTCCTATCGGCCGCTCTGCAGGCGGGACGCCTGCGTTCCCGGCGGGTCATTTTTGGTATTTCGAGCGGATCTTCACGGCGCGTTCGATGATGTCGGCGTTTTCTAGGATCTTTAGGCGGAGGTCGTTGTCGAGCTTTGGGTTGTCGGCCAGGAACTTGTTGATGATGCCGAGGGCTTCTTCGGTTCGCTGGCCGCCGATGAAGGCGCCGAGCCAGCCGTTGACGAAAAATATCTTGCGGTTGCGTTTGTGGTTGGGAAGCTCCGTGAGAGCTCGTTCAAGGTACGGCAGCGTCAGCTCCGAATGCCGGATCGAGTTCCACGGGCCGAACGCCGCCTCTATCCAGCTTTCGCTGATCTCTTTGTTGTTCACGAAATCGTTCCAGTACTTCGCCTTGTTCTCCGCCGTCCCAATTCCCGCTCGTGCGGCATACGCATACCGCTTGGCATCGTCGCTCGTCTCTGTTTTCTCAAGCTCGGCCAATAATCTCGGCGCGTCCGGATCGCCCAGTATCAGCAGCCGTGTGACGATGTCGAATTTGTCTTTGGTTTTGAAAGCTGGCAAATAATTTGAAAAGCCGCGCGGGATGACACTGGGCTTGCGCGTATCATTTGGGCCGTAAAAGGCCTTTTCTAGCAATATTTGTCTGAGGGCTTCTCTTCCATAATTTGTGGAAGTAATGTTTACCAAAGCCCTGTAAAACGTTATCTTCTGACCCATTGTTTTCGAATCTTGAATACCACCCACAAGAACCGAATCGAGCTCCGGAGCAAGGATGCCACGCTGAGAGTCGGAAAGGTAATAGTTCATTGCCGTCGAGGTCCGCCCAAGGATAGAGGCCGTCGTCGATTCGTCCTGTTCGGTCGGCAGGTTCTTGATGGCCAACTCAACATAAACTTTCGGGTCCAACTCGCCCTCGCGGACGCTGTCCCAGAGCGAGCCCCACATCATCGAACGCAGGAACGGATCTTTTTCGTTCTGGATGTTCTTCAGAACATAATCGCGGCTCTTTTCATCAAGCAGAAAAATGCCATAACCGTAGTCGCCGTA
>JBBQTV010000290.1:0-3393 GCA_038212935.1 Pyrinomonadales bacterium
CTGCGAACACGCTAAAAAGAAGTGTTTTCTTCAACATCGAGAGGTTCGAAAAATCTAGGGAGCGATCTGGCGTTCGCCGGGCACGAATGCAACTGGCTCGTTGCCTTCGCGGACGTAATAAAAGCTATTTGCCGCAAGCGATGTAAATCTTTGCGGCTCCGAACCGGGCCAGTGTATTGTTAGCTCGTCGATAACTGACGCTTCCCCAAGGCCAAAATGGAGTCGCAGATCGCTGACGGAGAGGTAGCTCTGGGCACCCATAATTTGCCGTTCGATCGTTCTGTCGCCGACCTTGGCAACGACCCGTGCGCCGATGGCGCTGCGGTTCGCCTTCGAGCCCTCGAGCCAAAGGATCATAAAATTGCGCCTGACCGCCGAGCGGTTGAAGGCAACTTGAGCCTTGCCTCCGTTGTTATTCACCACGAAATCAAGCAGGCCATCGCCGTTCATGTCGCCGGTCGCCAATCCGCGACTTACTTGTTTGTCTCCGATCGCGTCGCCTGAAATATCGCTTATGTCGACAAAATTGCCATTGCCGAGATTCTCTAACAGTGTGTTTTGCTGGACGAACGTAACCGTTTCTGAGTTCAAATGAATATTATCTTCGATATGGCCGTTGACGAAGAAAAGGTCTTCCCAGCCATCGTTGTTTGCATCAAAAAAATCTATACCAAAGCTCAAGCGGGCTCGGCTCGGCCGTCCGACGCCGACGCGGTCCGAGATCTCAGTGAAGAGCAGTTTTTCGGTCTGGCTGTAAATGCTTGTGACTTCGGTCTGAAAGTTGGTGACGGCGATGTCCGGCAGGCCGTTGCCGTCGACGTCTGAGAGATCTGCACCCATACTTCCTTCTTCGCCGCCCATGGTGTTGTAAGCGCTTCCTGAAAGTTGAGCGATGTCCCGAAGCTTGCTGCTGCCGTCATTGAGCCAAAGCTGATTGGCATCGGTGTCATTCGCGATATAAATATCCGCCCGTCCATCGAGATCGATATCGCCGATCGCCAGAGCAAGCCCTTTTCCCGGACTCGCCGCAATGCCCGTTGGCTCGCTGATGTCAGTGAATCGCCCGTTGCCATCGTTTCGCCAGAGTCTATCTGCAACGGGTTTGAAGAGAATAGGTGTCGGATAAATGAGAGTTCGGTTTCGATAGGATCGCTCAGACTCGTTGAGCGATATTTCGACATACCGCACGACGTAGAGATCAAGGTCGCCATCGTTATCAATGTCGACAAATCCTGCACTTGTCGACCATTTTCCGTCGGATGTGATCCCGGAAGCTACAGTTACGTCCGTAAATGAGGTTCCCGTATTCCGCAACAAGACATCTTTGCCGTCGAAATGCGTCAGAAATAGGTCAGGGAAACCGTCGTTATCAAAGTCGCCAACAGCCGCTCCCATTCCGTATCCCCGGCTCGGAAGGTTCCATTCGAGAGTTCGGTCCGAAAATTTCCCTTTTCCGTCATTGATGAAGAGTCGGGTTCGAGCCGCTTCCTCGCGCGTTTCGCTCCCTAATGTCCCGCTATTCACCAGGACTACATCGGGTGCTCCGTCACGATTAAGATCCGCAATGACGACGCCGCTGCCCATGATCTCGGGCATCCATTTATTTTCGGTCCGTGTCGGGATATGCGTGAAATCAACGCCGCTTGAGGCCGTGACGTCATCGAATCGGATAGCGGTCGTAATTGTGTTCTGAGATGGTGACGTGTTGGGGCCGGTCCCGCAACCGGACGCCGCGGCCAGTAGTGACGCCGTGCAAACAAAGAGTGTAATTCGGGATCTCATCGCTTTAATTTCTCAAGTTCGGCCAATGCGGCACGCGCCTCGTCGGCGCGGCCAAGGGCCTTACTTGCTTCCGCAATATATTGATAGAGGGCGGCTTGATTGCTGGCGCCCGCGATCGGTAGAGCAAGCCGCGCGAGCCTGATGACCTCGGGGTAGTCTTTCGCCTCCCACCTTGCCTGAAGCTCATAGATCAGCCGAACTTCCTGCATCGCCATGCGCTCCGTTTGAGTTTTGCGTTCCTGAATCGATCCCGTCAGCTTGCGAAACTCTTCCGCCTTTTCTGTGTTCCCTGAGTCGTTATAAGCTCTTGCGAGTGCATTCAATGTGGTGACGTTATCCGGTGCCAATTCGTTCGCTTTGAGAAGTACCGCGATCGCCTGGTCAGACTCTTTATTTCTGGAATGAATAATGCCGCGAACGATAATATCATCGACGCGTTTCGCCGCAACTATCGCGTCCCAGTGACGGTCGATCTGAGCAGCGGCCTCCGTATCTTTGCCTAAGTTGAAATAGGAACTGGCCACGATACCATTCATTTCCAGGTCAACGGGGTTGGACTCGGCGAGCGGGTCAGCCGCCGCAACGGCCTCATCAAACCGGCCCAACTTGTAATAAACGCGGGCGAGATTTTTTATGTCTTCGGGAAAACGATCGGCCGGAGGCGTCTTGGTAATAAGCTTTTCAAGCGTTTCCCAATCGCCGCGTTTTATCAGAGCCGAGCGGTAAATTTCGCCGACCGGTCTGACCCGCGGGTACTTCGCATGGATCGCTTTCAAAGCCTCAAAGTCTGCCGGAAGCAACGTGGCACCGCGATCGAGCGACTGGCGGATCCGGCTGAGGTCAGCCGTCGATTGTCGGTCATCCGGTGGAATACTGTCGCTGATCGGATTGCCCGAACACGCCAAAAAAGCGGCGAAAGTGAGGATCATTGATCCGAACTTCGCCGCGCTTAAGCGGATAGGGGAATATCTTGCGATCATGCCCTTTCAAAATACCGCTTTTTGCCTATGCTTTCAACAATTGCTTAGCTATTACGAGGCGCTGTATCTCGCTTGTGCCCTCGCCGATGGTGCATAGCTTCGAGTCGCGCCAGTATTTTTCAGCCGGATAATCTTTAGTGTATCCATATCCCCCGTGAATCTGAACGGATTCTTCTGAAACGCGGACTGCCGTTTCTGATGCGTAGAGTTTCGCCATCGCGGATTTCTGGGTGACCGTCTTGCCAGCGTCTTTCATCGCGGCGGCCTGAAGCGTAAGCAAACGCGAACATTCGATCTGCGTTGCCATGTCTGCAAGTTTGAACTGAATCGCCTGAAATTCTGCGATCGGCTTGCCGAATTGCTCGCGTTCCTTGGCGTATTTTATCGCGGCTTCGTAAGCTCCCTGAGCGATCCCGACCGAAAGGGCAGCGATCGAGATGCGTCCGCCGTCAAGGATCTGCATCGCTTGAACAAAACCTTCGCCTTCGACACCGAGACGGTTTTCATCGGGCACATAGCAGTCCTCGAAAACGACCGAGGCCGTCTCAGATGCCCGCATCCCAAGCTTGTTCTCCTTTTTGTCTGAGCGAAAGCCTTCCATCGATTTATCGAAGATGAATGCCGATATGCC
>JBBQTV010000291.1:0-3358 GCA_038212935.1 Pyrinomonadales bacterium
TGAGTAAATTTACAGTTTGGGACATATTGAAGTCGCCGGTTGTTACTGAAAAGAGTGTGATCCTCAAAGAGGACTCGACCGATGAAGACAGCGGCCGGAAAGCAGGCCAGGTGTTGACGTTTCGCGTCGAAAAGACTGCTGGCAAGCTCGATATCAAAAAGGCTGTCGAAGAGATCTTCAACGTTAAAGTTGCTGCCGTTAGAACCGTCAACTACGAAGGAAAGATGAAACGCCGAGGCCGCCAGGAAGGCCGCCGGCCAAGCTGGAAAAAGGCTTACGTCACGCTCCGAAAGGGCGAGCCGATGGTCGATTACGCAGAAGCGATTTAATCGAATGATGAAGGCTGAATGATGAATGTCGCATATGACAGAAAGTTCATCATTCGAAATTCTGAATTCATCATTTTAGAAATATGGGTATCAAGAGATTAAAACCGACATCACCGGCGAGGCGGTATCAGACGTATCTGACCCGCGATGAACTCACGCCGGGAGCAACACCCGAGAAATCGTTGCTCGAACCGAAAAAGAGAATTTCCGGCCGCAATAACGACGGGCGTATCACGATCCGTCGCCGTGGCGGTGGCCACAAACGCCACTACCGGATAATCGATTTCAAGCGCGACAAGGCCGGCATTCCGGGGCGCGTCGCGCAGATCGAATACGATCCGAACCGTTCAGCGCATATTGCCCTGATCTCGTATCTTGACGGCGAAAAGCGATACATCATTGCTCCGGTCGGCCTTAAGGTCGATACGATGATCCTCAGCGGCGAAGATGCAGATATTTTGCCGGGAAACGCGTTGCCGATCAAGAACATCCCGCTCGGAACGGAAGTACATAACATTGAGCTTCGGCCCGGTAAAGGCGGCCAGATGGTGCGTTCGGCTGGTGGATTTGCACAGATCGTCGCAAAAGAAGGTGATTTTGCACAGCTCAGAATGCCCTCGGGCGAGACCCGTCGTGTGCCGGTCGTCTGCATGGCAACGGTCGGACAGGTCGGAAACACCGAGCATGAGAACGTTTCGCTCGGAAAGGCCGGTCGAAGCCGATGGAAGGGTAGGCGTCCGAAGGTTCGCGGCGTTGCCATGAACCCAGTCGATCACCCGCACGGCGGTGGTGAAGGTAAGACTTCAGGCGGCCGTCACCCCGTGACCCCGTGGGGACAACCGACTCGCGGATACAAAACGCGGCGGAACAAACGCACGACGAACATGATCGTGAAGGACCGCAGGAGAAAATAGTCTGGAGTTGCAGCATTAGCTGGCTCCTAGTTCCGGAGGCCGCTTCAGGGCGGAACTCTAAACGAAGAATATGCCACGTTCATTAAAGAAAGGACCTTTTATCGATCTCAGCGTTCAGCGGACGCTGCAGCGAATACTTGATGGCGGAAAGAAACCGCCTGCGATCAAGACCTGGTCGCGCCGCTCGACGATCTCGCCCGATATGGTCGGACTGACGTTCGGTGTTCACAATGGCAAACGACACATTCCCGTGTTCGTGACCGAGAACATGGTCGGCCACAAGCTCGGTGAATTTTCGCCGACGCGGACCTATAAGGGTCACCCGGGAACGAAAGCGGAGAAGATGGCGAAGAGGAAGTAAGCAGTTGGCAGTAAGCAGTTTTGTCTGCTCACGGCTCACCGCTCACAGCTAAGAATATGGAAGCGATAGCAAAAACAAAATATCTAAAGGGCTCGCCGCGAAAGGCCCGCTTGGTCATCGACCTGATCCGCGGAGTTAACGTTTCGCGTGCATTGTCGATACTGAAGTTTACTGACAAGCGTGCCGCTCAGCCGATCGCCAAATGTCTGAATTCCGCGATCGCGAATGCAACAAATACTGCCGAAAAGCAGAATATCGCGATCGATCCGGATGATCTTTGGATCAAGTCATGCTTCGTTGATATGGGCCCGCACAAGAATCGCCGACGTGTTCGTCCGGCACCGCAGGGCAGAGCATATCGCGAACAGCGCCATTATTGCCACATCACCATCGAGGTGACGAGCGAGGAAAAGGCCAAGACCGAGAAGGAATTGTTGGCCGAGGCTTCGATGGCTAAAAGGCCGATGGGCAAAAAGTTAGCAGCCAAGGCAGCAGCCAAAGAAGGTAAGAAAGAAACGAAACAGGCTAAATCCGAAAAGGTAAAGGAAACGGAAACTCCGGAACCGGTTGAGACCTTGGAAGCAGCGGAATCGGTTGAGTCGACTGAAACAGTCGAAACGGTCGAAGCTACGACGCCTGAAGCAGTTGAAACTGCTGAAGCGACTGATGCGGCGGACGAAACAGCCACTGATCCTGCTCCGGCCGATGAGGTTACCACTGACGAGCCCGTGTCCGATGCGAGCGAATCCGATGAGGCAGCAGAGGAGTCGGAAAAGAAGTAATAGGTTTTTAATATGGGACAAAAAGTTCATCCATACGGCTTTCGAGTCGGTTACAACAAAGACTGGCACTCGCACTGGTTCGCCAAACAGGATTTTGCGAAATTTCTTGCAGAAGATCTTGAACTCAAACGCGACCTGAAGAAGAAATTCACCGGTGGTGGGGTTTCGCACATTGATATCGAGCGTGCGGCAACGCGACTGAAGATCATCATCTACACCTCGCGTCCGGGCATAATAATCGGTCGCAAGGGTGCGGAGATCGAAAAGCTTCGCGAAGATCTCGCCCGAAAGACCGGCCGCGAAGTGCTTATCTCGATCCAGGAGATCCGACACCCGGAACTCAACGCACAGCTTCAGGCTGAGAAGATAACTCAGCAACTCGAAAAGCGGATCGCATTCCGCCGGGCAATGAAGAAGACGATGGAAGAGACAATCCGCTTTGGAGCCCAGGGTGTTAAGGTAATGATCGCCGGCCGCTTGAACGGCGCTGAAATCGCTCGCACCGAGTGGTCACTTGACGGCAGGCTTCCTCTGCATACGCTTCGTGCCGATATCGATTACGGCTTTGCTGAAGCACTGACGACCTTTGGGATAATCGGCGTAAAAGTTTGGATCTATCGGGGTGAGATTCTCGATGCAAATGCGTCCATGGCACGCGGAACGACGACGGATCCGGTGATCGAACCGAAGGCCGACCGCTCAGGCGGACGAGGACGCGGAGACAGGCGGCCACCGAGACGTGACGACCGACGGTAAGGATCAATGGCCGGTACTTTGGTAAGTGCGAAGGTTCGGCCTAATCGAAGAATTACGGAAGGGGTTCAGCGGATCAGATCTCGAGGCTGAAAACCGACTATTGGAGACTATTAAGCTATGTTGATGCCAAAAAAGGTCAAGCACCGAAAAGTAATGAAGGGCAGAATGCGCGGCAAGGCAACGCGCGGTGAAAATCTGGACTTCGGTGATTTTGGC
>JBBQTV010000292.1:0-3303 GCA_038212935.1 Pyrinomonadales bacterium
GGATCAGCAAGCCCTGCACGGGAAGCCTGAGCCACAACCCGACGACGGGAATATCCGGATAAAGCTGCGGGTTCATCACCATATGCACATGTGCCGGTAAGACCGCGATCAACAACGCGATCAACCCCCAGGCCGCCAACCTTCTGAAACGCGGCACGAGCAGAGCAATGCCCAATCCGATCTCCGCAACGCCACTGATCAAAACCAAAGCAGAATGCCACGGCAAATACGGCGGCATTATCTTCAGATAAAACTCGGGGCTCACAAAATGATTGATCCCCGCCACGACGAAGAATAACGCGAAGATAATGCGGAAGACCGTTTTTAGTATTTTCACGAATTTCTAATGGACTGGGCCTGTTGCGGAAAGATTATTTCCACACCAGTCGTAATCCCTCGGATTCAAACTTTTGGAAATCAGCATCGCCACTGACAAGAATCATGTCGCGCTGGATCGCCTGCCAGATCAGCATCCGGTCGAATGGGTCAAAGTTAGAGTTTTCTTTCAGGTTTCCCTGCGTGACAGCTTCGTCAGGTATGAGCTCGATCAGGGCAAACCCCATCCCAATTACAGACGGTATAAGGTCTTCAGTCGTTAAATCTACAAGGCTGAGCTTTCCGAGCCTCGACTTTATCGAGATCTCCCACAGACTAACTGAACTAACGAATACCTGTGTGGCCGAATCCTCTATCGCATTTCGCGCTTTCGGCGGCAATCGGTCTGGCGTTAATATCGACCAAAGAACCGTGTGGGTGTCGAGTAAGAGTTTCATTTCAGGTTGATGAACTCTTCTTCCGTCATTTTGAAATCATCAGCAAAAATCACGCTTCCCTTTCCCTCAAGAATACCAAGTTTACGCTTCTTCTTTTTCGCTCTCGTCATCGGCACCAGCTTAGCAACAGGCTTTTTATTCTTACCAAACAAAACCCCAACGCTCTCACCCTGCTGAACCAACTCCAACACTTCCGAAAACTGGGCTTTAAATTCTCCGACGGTTAGGCTTTTCATAGACTAATAATATGGTTTTCTTGACAAGTTGACAAGCTATATTCGCTTAGAATTGCTTGTTAAGCTGAATGCCTTCCCAGTAACGACCCCCCGAATTTATTTGCCGCAATCCGCGTTTCTTAAGTCTTTGACTCAGCCGACGATGCGATTCAGGATACGTGCGTTTCGATTTGCAAAAATTTGTGTACGCTCGATAGAGGTCTCCGTTACGGATTCGAAGTTCTCGTTCAAGCTGATCCTCGTCGTTCCAACCTTTCACAAATCTACAACATTCTTCCAAGAACTGAGCTACAGAGTCCTGCTCACCATTAGAATCGAGAACTAGTTTGGCATTCATCTTCGACCGGGTTCGAACAATATATCCATGCTCTTGATATAGCTTTGTTCCATCCTTCGCGACCGTTGTTGCATTGTTTGTCGAACAATGGGCCTTACGGTATCCTTCCTGGACTCCATGGAAGTGCTTGATACCGCAGAACGGACAGGGTTCCGTTAAACTCTCAGCGTCCTCACGCCAAAGCACTAAGTAGGCGTTGCCGTCATTTATCTCGTACTCGACAATGCGTAGCCTATCTAGGTACGCAAGCACATCATCTGACACGCCGAACCATTCCCCGTGTATTCGAAACGCGCTAAGTTCAAGGTGAATCTTCTTTTCAAATTCCCTATTCCCGTATACAACTTTTATCAAATGGAGCTTTTCAGAACTTCCGGTCTGCAATTGCCTCAGACGTTTATATGGGTCGGTCGCGTAGCCGATCTTCAACGGTCCCCCACTCCCTGCTTGTATCGCATAAATCATAAAATTGTACCACTCGCTAATACGAACAATCGGACGTCTAGCTTAAATATAATATAAGACAGACTAATGTTTCGGTCAAGCAAACATTACAATCAATTGACACGTGCTCTAGGATCTTTGTTACAACTCAATCCGCGAATGCCACACTCAATCCCTTCAAAGGCATTGATTTCTTTTGGTCCAGATCGTCAATTCCATCGCGGTCGATGAATTTCTAAAGGATTATCTCGCTGTTGCGGGACGAAGCCGGCTTCGCGGATCTGGTATTAGTTCGCGTTCGTTCGCGTGGTTGTCCGCTCCGGCGGCGGAGACTACGTTTTCTTCAATCATTACTGATCCCATGTCGGGCGATTCGTGAACTACTTAATAATTGATGCGTGCAGCCGAAGCCCCAATGCCTCGACCACCTTCATGATTGTTGAAAACTCAGGATTGCCCGAAGGCGAGAGGGCTTTGTATAAGCTCTCTCGACCAAGCCCTGTGTCTCGTGAGAGTTTAGTCATTCCGCGAGCACGCGCAATATCTCCTAGTGCGGCCGCAACCAGCGACGGCTCGCCCTCTTCGAGCGCCGCCTCGAGGTACGCTACGACATCTTCTTCAGACTTGAGAAAACGAACAGGATCCCATAGGCGGGTCTTGATCTTTTTAGTGTTTGATTCGGCCTTCATATTCTTGCTGCGATCTCCTTTGCGATTGCGATGTCGTCCCGCTGCGAAGACTTATCGCCGCCGTTAGTGAGCAGAATCACTTTTTCACCCCGACGGATGAAATAGATACGATATCCCGGTCCGTAGTTTATTCGTAGTTCCGATATTCCGCTCCCGACAGCTTTGACGTCACCAGGATTTCCGAGGGAAAGTCGTCGAATTCGAATCTCGATTCGAGCTTGTGCGTTGCGATCCTTTAGAGAATCGAACCATTTCGCGTATCGGTCAGTCTCGTGAATCTCGATCATTTTCACTGTAGCATATAGGATACAGTCAATCAATCCGCAAACGCCACGCTGAGGTGTTTCAGCTTCATCGAATCGCTCTGGTCGATCGTTTCGGCATTTTCCCGATCTATGTAGTTATAAAGGATGTCCCGTTGCTGCGGACGGTAGCCGGCTTCGCGGATTTGGTATCTTAGGTCACGTTCGTTAGCCTGGTTGTCGGCGCCGGCGGCGGAGACTACGTTTTCTTCGATCATGATGGAGCCCATATCGTCGGCGCCGAAGCGGAGGCTGGTTTGGCCGAGTTTCAGGCCTTGGGTGAGCCATGAGGCTTGGATATGTTGGATGTTGTCGAGAAACAGCCGTGAGACGGCGAGCATTTGAAGGTAATCGATGCCCGTCGGCTCTTCTGTTATTTTACGGCCGAGGGCGGTGTTTTCGCGTTGGAATGTCCAGGGGATGAAGGCGGTGAATTCGCCGCCGGTGCCGTTTTCGGCTTTTAGGGCGAGAGATTCGTCCTGGACGTCGCGGATTCGCTGCAGATGTCTGACGCGGTGTTCA
>JBBQTV010000293.1:0-3301 GCA_038212935.1 Pyrinomonadales bacterium
TTCTGAACAGGGCGTCGTACGCCGATGGATCGCTGAAGCGCGCCTTTCCATTGATCAGGCCCGCTTGCTCGTTCTAAAAGCCGCGTGGATTATGGACACCTCCGGAAACAAAGCGGCTCGCAAAGATATCGCAATGATAAAGGCAATCGTTCCGCAGATGGCGTTGAAGATAATTGATCGGGCAATTCAGGTTCACGGTGGAGCCGGCGTATCGCAAGATCGTCCGCTTGCTCAATTTTGGATCTACGCACGAAGTCTCCGTATCGCGGACGGACCCGACGAGGTTCATCTTGAATCGGTAGCAAAACAGGAGTTGAACGATGGCAGTCGGTCGACCAATGCCCGACATTCTTCGAATAAAACGGAATTATTAATGTAACCCGATGCTATGCGGGAATTCCGTCACGAAACCGCACACCTTTCGCGTTAAGCTCTGCTTCGCTCTTCGTATCACTTGTCCAGATTAAATCGGCCTATGACTTTAATTCCTAGCCTCACTCCGCATTTATACTGGCGAACTAAATCGCAAGAAAAAATGCATTGACAACCCAGGCAACAAATGTGTTGCCAAAACTGGAAAAGATAACTACAATCCTGCTGACACGAAAATCGATTGTTGCAGAAACATTTTTCTATACGTGTGTTTCGAGTTCTTGTTTCCTCTGAGATCAGAGGAGAGAGAGCCTAAATGCATTTGTGGCGAATTGTATCGAGGCGGCGCAATATACGGTCGACGTTCAGGACAAGGCGTATCGAAGCTAACACCAATTATTTTCCGGCGTCGTGCCGCCTCTACGTTGGACTAAAAGATATGTAAAGGGAGTTTATATGAGGAATTTGGATCATGTTTTGACATCGACTAGAAAAAGTGAATACGGACTGTTTTATAAGCTTTTCGTGGTGGCTTTTCTAGCGCTGATAACTCTGTTTAGCGGGCAAATGTCGGCTCAGCAGCCCGCGATAATCGGTGCGACCAGCGCGAGCAATAAGGCGGTCGTCTTTCCCGACGCAAACGTGCCCGGAACGCAGGTTCTGGTGCCGGGTTTGCCTGTAGGTGCGTCGCCTCACGGTGTGGCCTATTTCGGCAGCGACAACGCGCTGCTTTCAGATTTTGGTGCTTCGCGTGTTTTCGTCGTGCAGATCTCGACCGCCACGCTGATCTCGACCATCATCACTTCGCCGTCGTACGACGCCACCGGAACGATCGCCGTCGCTCCGAATTTGTCCGCCGCATTAGCGATGGGTAGCAGTTCGACACTTAATGTCATTCAGGGGCCATTCGGCGCAGGTTCGACGATCTCGCAGGTCACATTGCCTGGCAGTATACAGGGTTACCAGACGCAAGCCATCGTCTTTAATAACGCTGGACGAGCGTTTGTACATCACAGCACCGGCATTTCGGTCCTGGACTCTCCTTACACGTCTGTCGCATTTACGATCCCGGTGGCGGGTAACAGCAATACTGGTGCCATTGCCATATCGCCCGACGGCAACACACTTTTGACAACCCTCTTGAGCGGGAATCTTGTTCGCATATACCAGGGACCATTTAGCGCGGCGTCGACTTTTACTACTCTAACAGTGCCGGGCGGAAACCAGCTGGACGGTATTATGGTTGCGCCGAACGGGTCAAACGCTATCGTCGTGAGTGCAGCAGTTCATCACGCGGCCGCGATCACCGCGCCATTCACGAGTAGTTCGACGGTCCAAACAATTCCGCTTCCGGCTGGCTCCGCCGGCTTTGAAGATGTCGGCATTAGCGCCGACAGTCAGATAGCGATCCTTGCCGGGAACGGCGCAAGCGAACCGCCGGTATTTATCCGAGCTCCTTTTGGAGCGGCGTCTGTGACGTCTAATGTCCCTCTTCAAACACATCTCGGGGCAACGGCGCGGTGCGCTTTCTGCCGCCGGGGCTCGCTCCCGGCTTGACGGTTTCAAAGAGCGCTGCAGCCACTATTCCGTCGGGTTCAAATCTGACTTATACGATCAATTACGGCAATACAGGTTCAATAGCGGCGACCAATGTCGTTATCCGCGACCCGCTCCCGGTAGGTACGACCTTTGTTTCGGCGACCAACGGTGGAACCCTCGTTGCCGGCCATGTGGTCTTTAACATCGGCACGGTCAATGCCGGAACGATCAATCAAACTGTCTCATTTACCGTTACCGTCAACACGGCCGACGGCGGAACGGTTGAGAACAACAACTACACGATCGAGGGCGACGGAGTTTCGCCTATACCCGGGCCTCCCGTTACAACCAATGTGACAGCTCCCGAATGTCAAACGATCACACTCTCGCCAGCGTCCCTGTCGAACGGCACAGTTGGAGCGGCCTATAGTCAGACTGTTTCGGCTACTGGCGGAACACCTGCGTATTCGTTCTCTGTCAGCAGCGGCGCATTGCCCTTGGGCCTTGCCCTCAACCCAAACACTGGCGAGATATCCGGCACTCCGACCGTTAACGGCATTTCGAACATTACGGTCACAGCAACCGATGCGAATAATTGTACGGGAAGCCAGAACTATACCATCACCATCAATCAGCCGGCAGAATTTACCTGTCCGCATTCGCAAGGTTATTGGAAAAATCACCCCGATTTATGGCCAGTAGATTCATTAACGTTGGGAGGTCAAAACTATACGAAACAGGAATTGCTGCAAATTCTGCGGACTCCGGTCGGATCGGGCAGGGGCGGAGGCGGCGACGCGAGTCTAAAATTGGCGTATCAACTGATTGCCGCGAAACTTAACATCTCTAACGGCTCAGATCCTGCTCCGGTTAGCGGTGTCATTACAAACGCGGACAATCTACTCTCTGCGTATAGCGGCAAGCTGCCTTACTCGATAAGATCGTCCACTGTAGCTGGTAAAGCGATGACCGCTACTGCGGCCGTTCTTGATTCTTACAATAATGGACTACTAACACCGGTCTGCATTCCATAGCAGACGCATAGAAAGGCAAAATGTCAGGGACTCTCCCTGGCCCTGACATTTTGCCCTGTCATTTTTTACGGCTGCTTTTTGAGTATCTTCCCCGCTTTTCGTCGAACACTCCCGGGACGCTGGATCCGATCTCCATTTCAGACCATACGTGATCGATTGAACCATTCACCTCATCGTCCGGGGCATCGGTCACAATGAATGCATTTCTTTCATCAATCGTTCAACATTGTAAAAAAGTGTTGACAGATGCAAAACATTCCTGTAATTTAATCACTTGACGGTGCTAAACCGTTCCTCTTCGCCACCCGATGCGAACATTTTTTCTAAAAGACAACATATTCCGAAACCGATCATAG
>JBBQTV010000294.1:0-3204 GCA_038212935.1 Pyrinomonadales bacterium
ATTCGGTCACTGAAACCCCGACGGTTGCGTACACATACAATAACCTTGGTATGCGAACCGGTATGAGCGATGGGAGCGGCAGCGTCAGCTACGAGTACGATAGTCTGGGGCAAATGACAGCCGAAACGCGAACTTTTAATGAAGCACCTCCGATACCCCGATTCCAAATAATAATTCGTTCCGGATCGAATACACCTACGGACTCTCCGGGCAGTTGACGGGTTACAAGGAGCCGTTTGGTGAGATCGTCAGCTACACACACGACAAGATCGGAAGACTAAAAACTGTCGCTGGTAGCCGCACGGTCGAGAATGTTCAGCTTAACTATGTTACTGATGCCAAATATCGTGCATGGGGAGCGGCAAAAAAAGTGGACTTCATCGGCGGACGCAGCGAAACCTCGAGCTTTAACATCGGATTGCAGATAGACGAATATGTTTTTTCGGTCGCGGGTTACTCAACCCGTCTTCAATACGACTATTCCGATGACGGAAAACTTAAGAATTCAAAATACCTGGATAATATGTACCTTAATTCGCAGTCCTTACCGAATTTCGAACGCTCGTACGAGTTTGATTTTCTGGGCCGGTTAAAACGAGCTACGACCGGAGCCGAAGCGCGGGGCCAAAACGAGACAAATCCGCTAAACCGACCCTATAGAATGACGCTTGAATATAACCAGTTTGACGACATTACGAGTCAAAGCCGGTTGCATTACGTGGCTAGTTTCAGTTCGACGTTTGAATATGAGAACGCGCGCAATACGCGTGAGGGCGGAACCGGGAATATTCCGGGATGGGAAAATTACGGCGTCGGAAACATCGATATCTTTGACGCGGATGGGCGATCCTTGGGTGACCGGCTCGGGCTGCTTAATGCGTTCGACGCAGACGGTCGCCCTTCATCCATTACTGATTTCAATGAAGCCACCGCTGTCGGCAATATCTCCGTCAAATATGACGGTGACGGGCGGAAGTTAAAGACGGTAAAGCCTTTCTATTATTACTGCAATGGAACCGGCGGCGAGGTCTGCTCAGGTTCGCGGCCAAAGCACTTTATTTTATCCTCTGTGCTGGGACAGGAAGTTGGAGATTTCGGGGAAAGGGACGCCGGCGGAATGGAGCGAAACAGCAAGGTGATCGGGAATGGAAACCGGATCGCGGACCGCCGCATGAGGTTTATCGGAGGCTCGAACGCTCAGGAAGCCACCTTTTTACAGCGGGCCGACCCGAGCGGTGTCGAGATCGTCGATAACGTAATTCACTTATCGGGGCCGTGGGACTCTTCGATCTGGGGCGATGGAAACGGAACGGTTGATCCTTTCGGAGCCGGTGTCGGATACGAAAATCCGTATCCGCCGGAACGCGAACCGCCTTCGCCCGAAGAATGTGAGGATGATTGCGAGTGCTGGCCGGGCGATGGCGACAACCCTCCTGGGTGGGAATGTGAGATGGAGGGCTTTGACAACCAATCCGACGAAAGCACGGAAACCGGAAGTATAAGAGGGGGCACCTGTTACAACGAACGCGGCCTGACCGTGAAATGTAAAGAGCAGGGGGACGTGGTAACTCTCGAAGACAAGAAAACCGGAAAACTCTACCTGGGAGTCTACGATGCGAATAACGGAGGCTTCCGGGTCGGGGATAAGTTCGTACCGTCCAATATCGACGGAGTTCCGGATTCCTACGGAATGACTTGGATGCGGCTAAATAGTGTTACAGGCGCCCCAGACGCAAACGGTCAATATTATGAAGTTCCAACAGCCTTTGCCGGAACGCCGGGATGGGGAGATGATGACGCATTCTCAGGCCGTAGGCCAGAACCCGAAGCCACTCCGCCACCTGCCGACCCTCAACCGACGCCGGCACCCACGGATAAAGGCCAACCGATTTGGTGCAATCCCGAAGTCATTCGGCAGATGAAAAGGGCGTGGTCGCTTACCACCAATGGAAATGCGAAAACGGAAGCGGGTTTCAACGCGGTTGGACGAGATCCGTCAAAACCTACTGTTAGCAAGGCGAAAACAGGGAATTATCATGGGTTCGAAAAACTGGAGGTTCCTGCCTATACCATTGCTCTTTTTCATGTTCACCCGAATAAATCCTCGATGTATCCGTCAACTCGCGATAATAATTCGCTCCGGAACGATCTCGGCGACGAAGGCATCGCAGATCTCCGTGGAATTGATATTTTCGTGATTCATCGGGATGGTTTAACAAAGTATGACTATCGCACGAAGAAGTCCTCTATTGTGAGAAAAGGAATGAGTTGGAGTAAACCCTGCTAGAGAGTGAGAATACCTTATGAAGAAAATTGTAATGAACTTAATCGTACTGCTCTGCCTCGCTGGCATATTACAAGCGCAGGACGCTCCGCCGGGGAATGAGAAAAACGACTTTCAATCCGTCACTGAGCGTACTTATAGCGACGTACTCGACACCGTTTTTCCCCGGGAGATCGAGGAAAAAAACTCAACAGACTGGCAGATAACGCTTCGATTTCATGCGGACTCGGCTCCTGAGTCTCAAGTTGTTATTCGAAAAACGGTGACGGGCGTATCAGTCACACATTATCGCGCGAAAAAAGCCGCTGTTTTTACTTCTATTAACTTTTGGTTAAATGAACATGGCAGAGAGGATGTTGTGGAGATGAGCAAACTGATAGAGGTGGAGCGGCGAGAAGTCCCCGTTAAGCGACGCGATGTTATGAATTGGCATGATGGTTTTTTTGCCTCGGCGTTGAAATCAACCCAAGAAATTCGATATCTTAGCGGCGAGTTCGACCGCAAGGGCAGTTGGGGCGTCTGGCTGCATGGCACGCGGTATCAATTGTGGTATGAACACAACACTACCAAAATACATTATAGATTTGTCGACCAGGAAATCCACGATACCAAGGTCAATGGGGAGCTAGCGCTTGTCCGATGGATGAACCAAGTCCGGCTCTTCGTCCAGAAGAACTCATCGAAATGACCGATTCGACGGTACGCATCCCGCTGATGTGTCAAGCGACTGGGTCAATCTGATCTTACAAAGACGGTTTCTTGCTGATATTTGACTATCAATGTTTGCGAAAAAGATCTGGTTCTTTGACAGGAGAAATCGTTATGACATTTTACCTCGGAGTTGATCTTCATCCACATCGGCAGACAGTTGCCTGAGTGTATGATGGGGTCATGCCCGATGAGATGCGATGCTTTTAACA
>JBBQTV010000295.1:0-3175 GCA_038212935.1 Pyrinomonadales bacterium
TGCGCGTCCTTTCGAGACGTGAAATGAATCTAAGCATTCGGTTATTACCTGTAAATCAAATTTCCTGACGTAGGGGACAATCTCCGATATTAGCAAAAAGCCTGAACGAATCCAATGCGAAATGACCCCCGGCGAATGTGTCGCATGTGGTTAAGATGCGCTCTGACGACCGGCGTTTGCCCTATCCAGCCGCTATTCCGATTGAACTTTCCATTGATTTCATAAATACTTGTCGTGAAGCCTCGGAACATGACTAACATCGCGGAGATCAAAACGGTCGGTATCGTGGTAAAGCCTGACCATGCCGACGCGCTTAAAACAGCTTTCGAGCTGAAAGCGTGGCTGGAGAAACGCGGCCTGGCGGTGCGTGAGCATCCGTACGTCAGCGATGAACCCGTGGACCTCGGACCTGGTGACAACCTTACTGCCGCCGAAGGCCTCACGACATCCGACCTTGTCGTTGTACTTGGCGGAGACGGGACGATGATCTCAGCCGCCCGCCTGATCGGTGATGCCGAATGTCTTGTGCTTGGCATCAACTACGGAAGCCTCGGCTATCTGACCGATTTTCGTATCGAGGAGATGTATTCTGCCCTTGAGGCGATCTTTGCGGGAAATTACGAGATAGATCGGCGCGTAATGCTGACCGCCGAGCATTGGCGGTCGGATAAAATGCTCGCGAAAGGCCGCGTTCTGAATGATGTCGTAATTAATAAGGCAGCACTCGCCAGGATCATAGAGATCGAGGTCAACTTAAATGGCCTGTTTGTGAATTCGTTTCGGTCGGACGGGCTCATTGTCTCCACACCAACCGGCTCCACGGCCTATAACCTCTCTGCCGGTGGGCCGATCATTTTTCCATCAATGAACGCCATCGTGATCACACCGATCTGTCCGTTCACGCTTACAAATCGCCCGATCGTCGTACCGGACGAAGCCGCCATTGAGCTAAAACTTGAGAATGAGAACGAGGGCGTTTTTCTTACGCTAGATGGCCAGACCGGCCACGAAATGCGTACCGGCGATCGGGCCCTCATCCGAAAAAGCGGAACTACACTGAACCTCGTTCAGCCGCAAAACCGGAATTATTTCGACGTCTTACGAAATAAATTAAAATGGGGCCGGTAGGTCAAGCGGATCGAATCGCGTCCAATTGCCGTTCCAATCGAAACTCTCAGTACCGCGAAATCGCTTCTTGTAATCGTAGAAAGATTCGCCTTCGTAAGAGTAACCCAGATAGTAGAATTGCTTTCCGCATTCGGCCGCAAACTGCATCTCCTTTAGCAGCGTAAAGATCCCGAGGCCCCGCCTTGATTCATCCGGGTCGAACATTCCGTAAATGCCTGAGGTCGCACTATCGCCGATGCCGAAATAGCTTGCCGCCAACAGCCGTCCGCCCAATGTCACGCGGACCTCTTTCGCCTCGCACGGAAGCGTAGCGGGTTGCGGTGAAAGAAAATCGTAGATCGATTCGGGAATACCGTGATCGAAACGAAGCTTGTGGCGGTGAAAAAGCTCGACAGCAGTATCGGTGATCTCAACGGGGATGATCTCGACCTGCAGGTCTTCGTTTCGGCGCAGTATCCGCCGCTGCGATTTAGAGAGAGTGAGGTCCGCCAGCCTTATCCGCAAGGGAATGACGAGGCGGATCTCTTCGTTGTAGATGCCGAAGTTGTACCGAAAGAATTGAGAACCGAAGTGCCGCCAGCCTTTTGACCAAAGAGCATCCATACCTTCGGCCGGAACGAAGTCGCAATAGAAACGCTCGTTGATCAGCTCAAGGTCATGAAGGAACATCGCGGCGGTAAAAGACCGGAAGGAAAATACACAAGATCACATCTTCCGCAAAAGGTCTGCGAACGCTGTCTGCGGCCTATGGCCTGGCGCGCCCGCTGGAAGCGAAACTGGCACGAGGTCAAATATTGCTCCGAACGTTGTCGGCGAACGAAGGCTACCAGTTAACGCTGCCTTCTTTCGTCGTATCGATGGTCGCGAGGCCGCTGCCGTCATCGTAAAAGAAGATTTTCATGTTATCGAAAAGGTATTCGTGCGTCTCTGGGTTCGAAACATCCAGGCCGAAATGATTGATGAGCTGCATCTGCTTTTTCTGCCATTCAGCCCAGCAATCTTTGCACATCTCTTCGCCGATCTTGGCACCGAGTTCCGTCGGGACCGGAGCATACCCGATCGGTTCATTCTTTTGCCCGCAACGGGCGCATTTGAATTTGTCACTTCCGAATAAAGCCATACCGAAATACTACCACGGCACATCCGCCACCGAGAACACAAAATCGGATTTCGCAATCATGGCCCGGTAGCCTCCGGGGGCTCCAAATTCCTTAGCTGATTATGTAGATTCTGAGAAAAGATTGGAGAACATGAAAAGCGCGCATGTTTAGGCATTCAGATCCAAGGCGGTGAAGACCGTCTGATAAACTGTTTCATGGCAAAATATAAAGTTCTTAAATCCATTGCTCACGATGATTTGCCCTCATTGCCGTTGCCTTTAGGCAACGGATAGGATTGCATATTTGAAAAGGCTTTAGCCAAAACATCTTATGTCCTACGTTCGTATCTGGGTTCACCTCGTTTTCTCAACGAAGGATAGAGAACCCAACCTTTCCAAAGAAATCAGAGACCTGCTCATCGCGCATATAATTTCAAACGCGAGAACTAAAAATATCTTTCTCGAATCGATTGGTGGTTGGTCTGAGCATCTGCACCTTTTGGTCTCGTTGGGCCGCGAACAAAACATTGCAAAGGTCGCAATGCTTCTGAAAGGCGAATCGGCACACTGGCTGAATAAGCAACAGCTATTACGCGGCAAATTTTACTGGCAGGATGACTACTTCGCCGTCTCGGTAAGTGAATCTCGTGTCGCGGCGCTCAAAGAATATATTGCCAATCAAGAGGAACATCATCGAGCCAAGTCGTTCGACGACGAGTACGATTGGCTGAAAAGAACAAGGAATGGTTAATTGGGCTAAAGCCCAAAGATTTTTCATGTCCGTATCCGTTGCCTGAAGGCAACGGCAATAGGCGGCAAAGGCGGCAATAGGCAACGGCGATACGCAACTGCAATTGGCAACGGCAATGGGTATTTCTCTCTGTGCCCCCTGTGGCTAAATAATTGTCTTTTCCGTTCGGCGGGTGGGGTGGTTTGTGGCGCGGTTTG
>JBBQTV010000296.1:0-3104 GCA_038212935.1 Pyrinomonadales bacterium
TCACGCCACGTCGAAATGCCGCCGATTCCCGAGATAGGAATTGTAAACTCCGGATCGCGGGCAAGCTCCGAGACCATATTGAGTGCGATCGGCTTTACCGCCGGGCCGCAATAGCCGCCGTGCGCCGCCAGGCCGTTGACGTTCGGATGCGGGATCATCGTGTCGAGATCGACGCCCATTATCGAATTGATCGTGTTGATAAGCGAGACGGCGTCTGCCCCGCCTTTCATCGCCGCCTTTCCGGGAGGAACAATGTGCGTGACATTCGGCGTGAGTTTTACGATCACGGGTAGGTTGGAAACTTCCTTGACCCACTCCGTTACCATGCACGTGTATTCGGGCACCTGGCCCATCGCGGCACCCATTCCGCGTTCGCTCATTCCGTGTGGGCAGCCGAAGTTCAGCTCAAAACCATCGCAGCCCGTATCTTGCGACCTTTTGACGATCTCATGCCAGGCCTCGCGTTTCGACTCGACCATTAGCGAGACGATCACGGCATTGTTCGGATATTTCTTTTTGCACTCGTAAATTTCCCTGAGATTTACATCCAGCGGCCGGTCAGTAATCAGCTCGATATTATTGAGCCCGATCATCCGCATCGCACCATGATCGATAGCCGCCAGCCTCGACGAAACGTTAACGATCGGCTCGCCCAGCGTCTTCCAAACAGCCCCGCCCCAGCCCGCATCAAAAGCGCGCTCCACCATCGACCCCATATTCGTCGGCGGCGCACTTGCCAGCCAAAACGGATTTGGCGATCTGATCCCTGCAAATGTTGTTGTTAGATCTGCCATAGGATCACGGTGTTAGTCGGCGCCTTGGAGTTCTAACCAGCGATTACGGAAGAAATAACGTACGGTTGAAGCTTTCTCGACGAATGCGTCGTTTATGCCGTGATGCGTAATCGATGCCGGCCACCTTCCGATTCCATCCAATTTGTTACGTTGAAGAATGTATTTGCTATCGACTGTACCGATGCTTCTAGAAAACCCGATCTTTCCAGCACCAACAACTTGGAGAAAATTTCTATCGTCGACTGACGCGATATCGTCAATGCGGTGAGTTTTTCCGTTCCAAAAGACCAGTATGCTCGAAACTCGATTCTTCGAACATAACACTGCCCAGTCCACCTGACCTGCTTTGCGAAACTGCCCTTGAATTACATTGTGCGGTTCGCGAGTATGGAACGCCTGCGGGATCGTACAGCCTCGTCGGTCCAAATACTCGATAACAACTCTTGGAAGGAGAGTGAAAACTTTTGGTTCAAGCCTTACGGTCGCTTCGTCGGCCTTTTCCCAATCGTCCGCTTGTCCAAGCATTTCCGAAACAAGGGAACAGGTTACCGCGAGGAGACAGCCGATCATTACGGACGTTCTTAGCACGAAGGTCATCAAACGGCCTCCAGTTTTTCCTTCAATGCCTTTAGAAACTTGGTGTTGTTCAAAATATCGTCTGCACCGCGGACCGAGTTTGAGGATTCACTTTCCATCACCTTTCGCAGCTCGTTATTGATCTGCGTTTGATACGGAGCTGCATTCGGCTGTTCGGAGCGAGATCTGAAGTATTCGACGACCTCGCCGTCCAGATAGATCGTGATCTTCACCTTGCCCGCCTTTTTGATCTTCTCTGCCCATAGCGATCGGCGAACCTTGTATGTTCCGGGTTTCATTACCTCGTCTTCCGAAAGACCGCTTGCCAAGTCCGCCTTATAGTCTTCTTCAGTAACTACGTAGTCTTCCAGTTTATCCGTTCTGTTCATTGTAGTATTTCGTTAGTTTTGCATTTGCCTCTCTTGCGGTGATGATCCGAACCCGGTCATCGCGAACGGTGTACCCAACAAATAGAAGCCGCGTTTCTGAGCTTCCTATCAATTGAAACCGCATCTCTTCATCCGAATTTAACTCGTCTAAAAACTCGACGCCATTTGGGTCGGAGAAGGCAAGAGACGCCTCGTCGAAGGTGACTCCATGCTTTTCTACATTAGCAACCGCATTCTGCGGATCCCATTCAAACTCCATGTTCATTATACCGACATATCTGTATATATCAAGATGTTTCTATAAAGGGCGGCCGTTGTGACCGCCCTCGGCGCTTTAGGGATACGTGTACGGCGCCTGCAGGCCCATCGGAATGCCTAGGCTCCAAAAGATCATTAAGAAAACGATCCAGAATGCGAGAAAGGCGATCGAATAAGGCAGCATCATCGATACGAGTGTGCCGATGCCGGTGCCCTTTACGTATTTCTGGGCAAAGACGACCACCAGCGGGAAATAGGGCATCAGGGGCGTTATGATGTTCGTCGATGAATCTCCGATACGATATGCCGCCTGTGCAAGCTCCGGCGATAAGCCTAGCTGCATTAGCATTGGCACAAAGATCGGAGCAAGAAGAGCCCATTTCGCCGATGCCGAACCCACAAGCAGATTGACGGTGCAACTGAGGAAGATGATTCCGATTATGGTGACTTGCCCGGGCATGTCGAGCCATTGCAGAAAGCTTGCGCCTTTCAGCGCGAGCAGGGCCCCGAGATTCGATTGGCCGAAGGCCGCAATGAACAGCGATGCAAAAAATGCCAGCACGATGTAGTAGCCCATCGTGCTCATCGCGTGGCTCATACCCTTGATGATGTCGCGATGATTATCTACCGTCTTGGCAACGTAGCCGTAAACAATGCCTGGAATTATAAAGAGCAGGAAGATGAACGGCACGATGGCCTGCATCAGCGGCGAGGCTGAAGCCGTTAACTGTGGCGGAACGGGCTCGGCGTTTTGGGTTATGACCGGCCCAAACTGTGCATATTCCTCTGGGCTCAACCGCGCCTTTATCGCGTCGTCAAACGGTTTGGTGCCGAAAAGCTCTTGGTTGATCAACGGGCCGATCTTTTTCATCGCCTCGGGCGAAACGCCCGCATTTCGAAGATTGGAGGCTGACTGATCCGAGATCTTGTATGCGACAGGCGAACGCATTGGCGAGGTCTCGGGGATTGAGACGGCGGCAAGAATACCAAGCCCGATCAGGATAGACGCCACAGCGGCGATCAGGCCACGCTTTTCGAGTGCCCCGAGCGTCTCCATCTTCGGCATGTCGGCCGGGTCGCCGTCGAT
>JBBQTV010000297.1:0-3079 GCA_038212935.1 Pyrinomonadales bacterium
GCCCGACAGACACATGTACATGCTATCGGGCCGCTCGATCAATATCCCGTCGTTCTAGTTGCCGGCAAAACGGTTGTTGTTCTGTCCGACAACGTATGTGGTCTTCGCCCGAACCACGAGATTTGGCCTCATTACTCGAACACTGATCCGCTTTCGGTCACCGGCATTGCCAGGGTTGTCAGGATAATAACCAAGTGAATACTGCCGTCGGAGTTCTTCGGCAATGCCGGAGAAGGCGGCTTCTAGGTTATAGAGCGACTCGGCTTCGAAATGCCGGCCTCCGCTGTTCATGGCCAGGGTTTCAAGATATTTCTTTCCAAGGGCGTATTCCGAGGGGCTGGTTCCGGCACCGCCGCGGGAGCCGCCAAGATTGATGTTGCCGCCGCCGAGGATTATTCCGACAAGGTCGCCGAGTCCGACACGGCCCGATCGAGGCGTTCGACCGATGCCACCGCCACCGCCTTGGCTCACGCCGTAGTCGCGAAGAGTGTTGTAACGGATCGGATAGATCAGTACATCAGTTTCTTCGGCATCGCTCACCGTGCTGTCGTATGATGCTCGCCGCGAGGTCGTATCGACGCCGTCAGTGAAAAGCACGATCGCTTTCCGTCCTTCCACCTGTTTCAGCTCGCGTTCCAGCACCTGAGCTATCGCGGTGTATAGGCTGGTTCCATTGCCGAACTGGGCTCGTCTGATCGCATTCCGAAGAGCATTGCGATCGTTTGTGGGGCGGCTAAGGATCTGCACCCTTTCATCGAAGGCCACGACCATCACCCGATCGTTCGGCCGAAGCTGATCGATGAATGAAATGGCGGAATTATGGATCTGATCTATCTGATAAGCGGTCGACGGACTAACGTCGATCATCAATACGACCGTAAACGGCTGTTCGACGGACTGAAAGAAACCTAGTTCCTGTTCGACGCCGTTCTCAAATATCTTAAAGTCGCGTTGCTGCAGACCGGAAACAAATCGGCCGTTTCGGTCGAGGACAGAAACCGGCATCGTGACAAGGTTTGTTTCTACACGGATCACGCCATCCTCGTCATCTTCTTCGGGCGGAGTTGCTGATGGGTCCGGCTGGCCGGTCGAACGGTTTCCCTGCAAAACCGGGGCAGACCGCGAGTCCGAACGAATAACGGTTTCGCTTTCGTCGATGACCTCAGGAGTAGGAGTCGGGGCAACGCGTGGGCGCGTAGCGCGGTTAGATTGTGCAAAAACTGAAACTGCGAACATCGAAGCGATCGCAATAGAAAGCGCTATCCTTTTCATAATCGGTAATACTCCTGGCCTGAGTTACTTGGGGAAAGCGCTGATATGATTTAATTCAGTACAGTTAAGTTGCTAACTTTTTTCGTCAAGAGCGTCTATCGCAAGGTCATGAAATTGTCGGCGGACACCGTTGATATTAACAAACGGGAGTGGATGGTCGTGTGTGCGGTTCGTTAGTAAAATGAAAATGCGTTCCTTTACCGGGTCGATCCAGAGCGAGGTTCCCGTAAAGCCAAGATGCCCAAAGCTTTCGGCCGACATTTTAGTTCCGGCGGTCGAATCCTTGGTCGACGCGAGTTGAAAGGCAAACGAGCGGTCTTCGTTCATTCCTTCCGTGAAGTTCGTTCGAAAAAGCTCGCATGTCTCTGGCTTTAAGAGCTGCGTATAATTCGGCAAAAACTGTTGTGCGATCCTGAAAACCTCTTCGGCTGTCGAAAACAATCCAGCGTGACCCGCCACTCCGCCCATGAAGTAGGCGTTTCCATCATGAACCTCGCCCCAGATCTGAAAATCGCGGAATGCGGATCCCGGATCGCGAATCCAGTTCGGAGTTCCGCCTTCAGGTGGCATTGCAACCCCGTCGGCGGCGGGTGATCTTAAATACCCTTTTTCTAAACAAGTCTGACGCTCGTATTCATTCCCAAACTCGCTTGCCGCAATTCTGCGAAGAAGTCTCGAGGGCGGACCATAGAACGTGGACTGCAGATCTAGCGGCTCAAAGATGAGGCCGTTGGCCAAAAGATCCAGCCGCGCACCTAACAGCCGCTCAATGAGAAACGTCAGTACAATAAAATTCGGATCGCTGTAATTTACGCCGGGCTTATCGAACTCCAGCTTTTCTTGAGTTATTACTTCCAGGATGTCAGAACGTGATTCGCACAATAGATAGAAAGGTTTCCAGGCAGGCAAAAACGTAGTGTGGGCAAGAAGATCAGAGATGCTTGTGTCCCATGACTCATTAGCATCTGAATTCAGCTCATAGAACTCAGGCAAATAATAGTCGAGAGTTCGCCCGAGTTCCAGCTTCTCCTCCTCTTTCAAAAGTGCACAAAGAAGACCAGTTACCAAAGGCTTCGTGAGACTCGCAAGATCATAAATCGTGTCCAACCGTGCCGGTATTCGATCTGGTTTCACGACGGCGTAGCCAAGGGCATCGTGAAAGACTATCTCGCCTTTTTCTGCGACCAGATAGACTGCCGAGGGAAAATCGCTGGCATCAATCCTTGACTGCAAAAAGTTGGAGATCTGCTGGTTCATCTTACGTTTATACTAACTTTTCTGCGAAGGATTGACACTTAATCCGAAGCGGAATAGACTTCACTAAATCACAAACGGAGGACCCTTTTCTTATGAACAAAGTAGAATCAGCAGATCTGATATTGAAGCTTTACGACCTGCGTCGCGAGGAAACGATGCGAAAGGCGCGCGACTGGATGTTTATGTACAATCCGACAAGCGCGCAGGAATATATGCAGACGATGATGGACCCAGAAGTCGGCGGCTATCTCCGGATGGTCACGTCCTACTGGGATATGGCGGCGTCATTCGTCAATCACGGCGCCATAGATGCCGAGATGTTCCGCGACACTGTGGGCGAACATATGCTCGTATTTGCCAAGATCGAGCCCTTTCTTGCCGAGCTTCGAGAGATGTTCGAGGAGCCGAAAGCTTTCTATCACCTGGAAAAAGTGATCATGGACCAGCCGAACGGTGCAGAGAAGTTAAAGAAGACACAGGAATGGATGAAGTCCATCGCAGAACAAATGGCCGGAACTCAAGCCAGCGAAGCCGCTGCGTAGAAATTCCG
>JBBQTV010000298.1:0-2927 GCA_038212935.1 Pyrinomonadales bacterium
TTTGGGCTTTCGGCTAGCTTCTTTACAGAAGTGAACGCGGTCGGTGTGGTCGGCGGTGATTTTACGGATGCCGAATGGGACGTCTTTAAGCGTCATCAGATAAATACCGATGACATCGAGGTCGTGCCCGACGGCAAAACGTTCTTTTGGAAAGGCCGTTATGATTACGACATGAACACGGCACACACCCTCGACACTCAGCTCAACGTCTTCGAAACCTTCGACCCGAAACTTTCTGATAATTCGAAAGGCGCCGATCTACTCTTCCTTGCCAACATCCTCCCGATGCTTCAGAAAGGCGTTCGCGAACAATGCTCTGATGCGAAATTCGTCGCGATGGACACGATGAACTTCTGGATCTCGTCGATGAAAGAAGCGGTTATCGACACGATCAAAGTAGTCGACTGCATCATCATCAATGACGCCGAAGCCCGCCAGCTTACCGACGAGCCTAGCATCTACAAAGCCGCCAAAGCGATCATGGACCACGGCCTAAAGGCCGTTGTAATTAAACGCGGGGAGTACGGAGCAACGCTCTTTACGAAAGACGGCTACTTCGCCGCTCCGGCCTATCCGCTCGAAAGTGTTTTCGATCCGACCGGTGCGGGCGACACGTTCGCAGGCGGCTTTATGGGCTACCTCGCCGCGCAGAACGAGATTCCCGATGACACAATGCGGCGGGCGATGATCTATGGCTCGGTTATGGCTTCGTTCAACGTCGAGAAGTTTGGCACCGAACGCGTCGATGCTCTCGAATACGCCGAGATCAATCAACGGTTCAAAGACTTTAAGCAGATGACGCACTTTGACGATATCCCGTTCGAACGCTCGGCTGCCGCTTGAGACTGACACTCGCCAATGGCAAAGCAGATGGATAATTCGTATGTTGCCTTCGAGCGTCCCGCATCGGTGTTGCCGCACGCGATGATCGGTGTCGCGGTCGGAGCGATTCTCCTGGCCGGTGCTGCGGTCGCGGTCTTTTATGGAACGTTCGTGCTTGCTGCGATATTCGGCATCTCGTTTCTGGGCGTCGCGGGCTATTCGTGGTTCGTGTTCGATCAAACAAAACGTTTGACGGCCGCAAAAGGCGAAAAGCTGATCGATTGGGAGTCGGCCCAACCCGACATTCAGCGCCAAAGCCTAAACGTCGAGGTTTCTGAACTTTCGCGGATACTTGAGGTCGATACTGAGCAGATCAGCGACCTCCAGTCCGCATACATCGTTGCCGAAGATCTTGCTCTGCGGCAGATACAACAGGAAGAGAACGTCCCGCTTCTTCGTCATGTAAGCGTCAGCGGCGTGCCTTTTGACGCGGTGTTTGTAAAAGGCGAAGTGGTCGTCTGCTGCGAGGTCTCGTTTCTCATCATTCCGGAACTCCGCCAGGAAAGAGTCGAGGCAATGATGCGAAAGATCGCACAGGTCAAGATCGAGCTCGATCGGATGAACATAGGCATTGAAGTAAGGCTGATGTCTGTTTTGATAACACAATTAACGCCCGAGGACGAAGATCATCTCCGGCGGACCTTGGGAACAAAACGGTTTTCCGAGACGCCGGTCGATATCGACATCCGGCTCCTCGATTTTGAAGCGCTACAGCGGATCTATGTTACCGATTGACCCGCACGCAGTCATGAAATGAAAATACTCGAAAACAAAGTAGGAATGATATTTGGCGTAGCAAACAAGCGTTCGATAGCCTGGGCCTGTGCCGCCGCGTGTGCCGAACATGGTGCCCGGCAGGCGTTCACCTTTCAGGGTGATCGGCTAAAGGAAAATGTCGAAAAGCTCGCCGGCGATCTTAATGATTCGCTCGTGATTCCCTGTGACGTGACAAATCAGGCCGAGGTCGATGCGGCGTTCGATGCCGTAAAGGCAAAATACGGCCGGCTGGATTATCTCGTCCATTCCATTGCATTTGCCCCGAAAGAAGCCCTCGAGGGTGAATTTGTAACCACGACGCGTGATGCATTTCGGACTGCGCTGGAGATCAGTGCGTTTTCGCTGACACAGGTATCGCTTGCCGCCGCACCACTCATGACCGACGGCGGCAGTATCGTGACCATGACCTATTACGGTGCCGAAAAGGTCGTTCCGAACTACAACGTTATGGGTGTAGCCAAGGCGGCGCTCGAATCATCGGTGCGATATCTCGCCGCCGACCTCGGCAAACAAAACATTCGCGTCAACGCGATCTCTGCCGGCCCGCTTAACACGCTTTCGGCTCGCGGCGTCAAGAACATGGGCTCATTGCTCGGCTACGTTGGCGAGAAATCACCGCTAAAGCGGAACGTGACCGCCGCCGAAGTCGGCAATACCGCCTTCTTTCTCGTAAGCGAGCTCGCATCCGGCATCACCGGAGAGACTATCTACGTAGATTGCGGATACAATATCATGGGAATATAGGTTCGGAGTTCCGCCTTCAGGCGGCCCCGTTCCAGTTCAAACAACGAAGAGGCGGCACTCCAAACATGGCAGAAACTGACGCAAATAAACCCAAAAAGCCCAAGGATAAGACAAAACCTCCTGAGCCGGGCACCGTTGCAGAAGCGAAACGAAGACAGGTAGAACCTGGTTACTGGAAGCTGACCGATGACGAGGTGCTACTGCGTTCGCCAGAGCCGGAGGACGATTACAAGACATCGGATTCGTGGCGGGTTTTTCGCATTATGGGCGAATTCGTTGATGGTTTTGATAATCTCGCAACCATTACACGAGGCGTTTCCATCTTCGGTTCGGCCCGAACGAGGGA
The DNA here is from genome assembly GCA_038212935.1 of Pyrinomonadales bacterium. GTDB lineage: Bacteria > Acidobacteriota > Blastocatellia > Pyrinomonadales > Pyrinomonadaceae > OLB17. The sequence goes on from JBBQTV010000298.1 coordinate 2,750, forward strand.
AACCGACCCTATGTACATCGCGGCTCGGGAGACCGCTAAATTGCTGGCCGAACGCGGCTTTGAGATCATCACGGGCGGCGGGCCCGGCATTATGGAGGCTGGCAATCGCGGTGCTTTCGAAGCCGGCGGTGTTTCTGTCGGCTGTAACATTGAGCTGCCTTTTGAGCAATCCGGCAAT
>JBBQTV010000299.1:0-2894 GCA_038212935.1 Pyrinomonadales bacterium
CCATTTTGGTCTCCTCTTATAAAAGCGAAATTATAGCTTACCGATGAGACTCTCTCAACACACAAGCCGCAAATTCACTGATCCCGAAATATTATCGGAATCGATATCTAACTGTAACCTATATTGTTACAGATGTCAATCAGATCTTTTTGCCCTTAATAAATGGGCTCAGGTCAATTCGGCCTTTAGTGTTATCGGCGTTGCTGCCAGAGCTCGGCTGATAGGGCATTCGGATTTTACCTGCTCGGCGATCTCGGCAAATTCCTCCTGTTCGATGCCTTCGGCTTGGACCTTAGTTTCCAGATCGATTCGGTTAACCTTGAAACCGCTATCATCTTTGCCAAGAAATACTTTTGCTTCGACCGCAACGCTTTTGGCGGCGATGCCTTTGCGCTCGAGTGTTACGTTCAGCGCCATCGCGTAACAGCTCGCGAGGGACGCACCAAGCAATTCTTCAGGGTTTGCCCCACTCTTTTCCCCAAACCGTGTGTCAAACGAATATGCCCCACTGATCGTTCCGCTGCCGAGTGCAAAGCTGCCTTCGCCCTCTTTTAGAGTTCCCTTCCATTCAGCTGTCGCCGTTCTTTCTGCCATTTATTCCTCCATTTAACCGTAATCACGCCGAGGGCGATGCAGGCAATGTTCGCCGAAAACCGCCGCCAGCCAAAATAGTTACTATGCCGCCGCTGTTTTGGGCAGCGTCGGATAGTCAGTATATCCCTTTTCGCCCGGCGAATAGAATGTAGATTCATCCCATTGGTTAAGCGGTGCACCCGTTCTAAACCGCTCCGGCAAGTCCGGATTAGCAAGAAACAGCCTACCGAAGGTTATAGCATCTGCGCCATCTTCAGCCAGCAAAGCACCGGCCTTGGCCTTATCAAACCCGACACCAGCGAGATAAACGCCCTTGTATCGAGGCCGCAACACAGGATGCCAGTTTCGAGTTTGGTCCGACATCCCGATATGTAGATAAGCCAGATCTCGTTCGTTTAGGCCTTGGATGACGTTTGCATATAATTCTTCGGCATCGTCCTCCTGAATGTCATTGAATAGGCCGCCCGGAGAAAGCCGAAGCCCGGTGCGTTCGCTGCCGATCTCGGCGATCACTGCGTCGATCACCTCAAATAAGAAGCGAGCTCGATTTTCGACAGTTCCGCCGTATTTATCCGAACGCTTGTTCACATTGGTCGAGAGGAATTGTTGGATCAGATAACCGTTTGCACCGTGAAGCTCGACGCCGTCGAACCCTGCCTTTATCGCATTGCCTGCTGCTTCAGCAAAATCCTGGACCGTCGTTCGGATCTCTGCCAGCGTCATTTCACGCGGCTCGACGAATTCTTTCATTCCGTCGTCGGTGTAATTCTGGCCCGCCGCCTTCACGGGCGACGGAGCGACCGGCAACTCCCCTTCCGGTAGAAAATCCGGCAATGCGATCCGGCCGGTATGAAAGATCTGCATAAATATCTTTCCGTCACGGGCATGTACTGCGTCCGAAACCTTTCGCCAGGCGGCGACCTGTTCGTCGTTAAAAATTCCCGGCGTACGTATATAGCCTTTTGCCATCGGCGAGACGTTTACGGCTTCGGTGATCAACAACCCACCTGAAGCCCGCTGGGCGTAGTAGTCTTCAGCAAAATCGGGCTGTATGCCATCGTCACCCGCCCGGCTCCGGGTCATTGGAGCCATGACGACCCGATTCTTCAATTCAATATTTCCAAGTTTTAATTTTTCAGATAGTTCAGACATAAATTCCCCTTTGTTCGTACTTTTCTTCTAACTTATTCGCACCACTATCTTGCCGAAATGTGATGCCGATTCCATGTAACGCAACGCCTCGCGAACCTCGTCAAAGGCATATGTTCGGTCGATTACCGGGCGTAGCTGGTTAACTGCGATGGCTTTATTCATCGATTCAAACATCGATCGCGAACCTGTGAAAATTCCCTGCAGCCGAATCGCTTTCATAAACACCGTTACCGGGTCGAATCCGGCGGCTCCCGTTAAAGCACCGATCATTGCGATGTGGCCGCCGATCCGGACCGACGCAATAGACTTCGCCAAGGTTCCGGCTCCGCCGACCTCGACGACATGATCCACGCCAACCCCGCCCGTCATCTCAAGAACCGTCTTGTCCCAGTTCTCGTTCGAGCGATAATTGATGGTCTCGTTGATGCCGAGCTCGTTTAGCCGGGCGATCTTTGCTTCGCTTCCGGATGTAGCGATGACCCGCACTCCTGCAAGTTTTGCAAATTGAGCGGCAAAGACAGAGACGCCGCCAGTTCCAAGCGTCAGCACGGATTCACCGGGCTTAACTTTGCCGGACACAATTAATGCGTTCCACGCAGTAACTGCGGCGCACGGCAGCGTCGCCGCTTCTTCGAATGAAAGAAGTTTCGTAATCTCGACAAGGCCATCCTCATGAAACGTCGCATATTCGCGAAGGACGCCCTGCCACTGCGACCCGGCTCCTAAGGAGGTTCGTCGTTTCTCTTCGCTCGAATCGCCATCGAACCATCCTTGAGCAAAGATCGGCATCACGCGATCGCCAACCTTCCATTTCGCAACACCTTCACCGACAGCCGTCACCTCGCCGGCACCGTCTGAAAACGGCACAGCTGGCAGTTTCATTCTCGGATTATAAGTGCCTGAAACGACCATGTAGTCGCGATAGTTCAGCGATGCGGCATGTAACCGGATCTGCACTTCGCCCTCGGACGGTTCTGGCTTGTCGCGCTCGACTAAAGAGAGTCCATCGATCCCGAATTCATCTATTTCGTATGCTTTCAAAGCTTTACTCCTTTCAATACAAAGATCCGCGTCCGCGGCCGGAGGCTGCTTGACCAAGCCGAAGACAGAAGAGCTCCGGTCAGGCTCCCTGCGGCCGCGTAACGAGC
>JBBQTV010000300.1:0-2878 GCA_038212935.1 Pyrinomonadales bacterium
GGGCTGCGAAACGAGCGGGCTTTGTTTCAGGAGGCTTTCGACTTGAAGCGGTGCGACGTACTTTCCGTTCGAGAGCTTGAACAGGTCCTTGATGCGGTCAGTTACAAAGAAATGACCGTCCTCATCGACATAGCCGACGTCGCCGGTGTGATAGTAGCCATCGCTGTCAATTACCTTTTCGGTCTCTTCGGGCTTGTTGTAGTAGCCGAGCATCACGTTCGGGCCGCGAACGAGGATCTCATCGTTAGTGTCGGCGATCTTCATCTCGATGCCCTCGAAGGGCGTGCCGATCGAGCCGACCTTGTTGTCGTCGGGCCGGTTGGCTGAGGTCACGCAGGCTTCGGTCATGCCGTAGCCCTGCAGGATCGGGATCCCGGCGGCCCAGTAAGCGTACGAAAGCTTCTTAGACAGCGGAGCGCCGCCCGAAACGAAAAATCTGATATGCCCGCCGACGCCCGCTCGCCACTTGGAGAACACAAGCCGGCTGGCGATCGCGTGTTTTGCGGCAAGGATCGGCGAGACGGATTCGCGCATGTCCTTGGCGTGCCAATAATCCTGCCCGACCTGCAGCGACCATTCGAAAAGCTTCGTCTTGAAGCCGCCGGCGGCCTTCCCTTTCTTCACGATCTTGTGATAGACCTGCTCAAAAAGCCTCGGGACCGCGGTCATTATCGTTGGCTTGACCTCTTGCAGATGGCCCGCGATCTGGTCGAACGCCGCACAATAATGTATCGAAACGCCGTTCGTACACAGCACGTAGAAAACCGTCCGCTCGAAGATGTGCGAGAGCGGAAGTACGGCCAGCGAACGGTCTTTGTTGCTGATCGGCAGACTTTTGGAAACGGCGATCACGCTCGAAATGAAGTTTTCGTGCGAGAGCATTACGCCTTTCGGTTCGCCGGTCGTGCCTGAAGTATAGATGATCGTCGCGAGGTCGTCCGTCTTCACCTGGGCCAGCAGTTCGTCAAAATTATCGATCTCGCCGGCGGCGGTTCCGTTCGCCTCAACGTCGGCCAGCGTGATCGCACGGCTGTTCTCCTCAGGTACGGCGTCGGCATCAAAAAAGATCAGCTTCTCCAGCCGCTCTACGCTCTGAATCGCATTCTCGGCGTGCTTCCACAGCTTCTGGCCCGAGATGAACAGCATCTTCGCACCCGAATTCTCAAGTATGTATCGGATCTGTTCGACTGCCTGCGTCGTGTAGATAGGAACGTTCACGGCCCGCAGCGACAAGATCGCAATGTCGGTCAGCGACCATTCCGGCCGGTTTTCTGAGATGATCGCGATGCGGTCGCCGGCCTTTACGCCCATTCGCGAAAGCCCGAGAGCGATGCGGCGGACACGCTCGATCGCGTCCGCTCCGGCCAGCTTGTGCCAAACCTCATCTATCTTGAACGCAAGCGCGTCCGGCTTACTGTTTCGCCGAAACGATTCAATGCAAAAATGAGGAATTGTCTGCGGGAGAGCGTCAAACCCTTGGATATTTTCAGCTGGCATCAATTGCGTCTAGACCAATAAAATTCTGTAATACTCCGATAACCTCCAATATTCTCAAATCAACCCCATCAAGTCCAACGTACACAGGGTTCTGCCCACCTAAGCCCAGTAATTTCGGTCGAGGGAGCGGTAGTTTATGGCTTCGGAGAGGTGTTCGGGGGTGATGTTGTCGGCGGCGGCGAGGTCGGCGATGGTGCGGGCGACCTTCAGGATGCGGTCGTGGGCACGGGCGGAGAGGCCTTGCCGCTGCATCGCACGTTCGAGCAGGGCTTCGCCGTCGCTGCCGAGGGCGCAGTACTTGCGGATCTCGCCGGGCGACATTGCGGAATTGGAAAAGACGCCTTCGCCGGCAAAGCGTTCGAGCTGCACCTGGCGGGCCTGGTTCACGCGTTCGCGGATAACGGCGGACGTGTCGCCCTGGGGCACGCCGCGGCCGCGAAGCTCGTTAAATTTTACGGCCGGAACATCGACGTGAATGTCGATTCGGTCCATCAGCGGGCCTGAGATCTTGCCGACGTATCGCTGGATCTGCATCGGCGAACATTTACATTCTCGGCCCGAGCCGAAGTAGCCGCACGGGCACGGATTCATCGACGCGACCAAGGTAAAGTTTGCGGGAAACGTCAGCGACGACGCGGCCCGCGAGATAGTCACCTGCTTGTCTTCCATGGGTTGGCGGAGCACCTCAAGCACGCTCCGGTCAAACTCCGGCAATTCATCCAAAAACAGAACGCCAAGATGCGCCAGCGAGACCTCGCCGGGTTTCGGTATCGAACCGCCGCCGATCAGGCCCGCCTGCGAGACGGTGTGATGCGGCGATTTGAACGGCCGATCGACGACCAGGCCCGACTTGCCGGTAAGGCCCGCGACCGAATGGATCTTTGTGATTTCAAGAGCTTCGTCAAATTCCAGCGGCGGCAGTATGGTCGGCAGACGTTTCGCTAGCATCGTCTTACCCGATCCCGGCGGGCCGATGAATAGAATATTATGTCCGCCGGCGGATGCGACTTCGAGCGCACGTTTGGCGGTCTGCTGGCCGCGGACCTCGGCAAAATCTGCGCGATAATTGTTGGCGTTGCCGTTGAGTTCGCTGACGTCCAGCGTGACCGGCCGGATCCGGGGCGTCTGCCCGGCGGCGATGTCCTGTGCGATAGATGCCGCTTCTCGAAGATCGCGGACGGGGTAAACATCGATGCCCTTCACGACGGCAGCTTCTTTCGCATTTTCCTCGGGCACGAGCAGATTGCGGATGCCGTTGTCGCGTGCGGCGAGCGCGATCGACAACGCACCGCGAACCGGACGGATGCGGCCGTCGAGCGAAAGTTCACCGATGCTCAACGTGCTTTCCAGATTTTCGCCATTGCCGAGATCCGCATTGGCT
>JBBQTV010000301.1:0-2813 GCA_038212935.1 Pyrinomonadales bacterium
ACTACGGCCTTTATCATGGCTATCTCGCGGCGGGCGGCTTTATTACCGGCGGTATCCATGAGCCATGCGGTTTTGAGAACTAGAAGGCGGGCCTGATCGATCGCACAACGAGCCTCGCCGATCCATTGGCGGATAACACCTTGCTCCGCGATGGGTTTGCCAAAAGCGGCACGAGATTTGGCACGTCTGGACATCAATTCCAGTGACCGCTCAGCGACCCCGATCAGTCGCATGCAATGATGAACGCGGCCGGGGCCGAGCCTCCCTTGTGCGATCTCAAACCCGCGTCCCTCCCCCAAAAGAATGTTTTCTTTTGGAAGACGCACATAATCAAAATTGATCTCAGCGTGCCCGTTTGGTGCATCGTCAAACCCAAAAACATCGAGCATACGCGTGACCGTCACACCGGCCGCATGCATCGGAACCAATATCATCGACTGCTGCAGATGTCTCGCCGCAGTCGGGTCGCTGTTGCCCATAAAGATCGAGAGCTTACACCTCCGGTCACCGGCGCCTGTCGACCACCATTTGCGGCCATTTAGAATATAATGATCTCCGTCAGCGACAATCGACGCCTCAATATTCGTCGCATCCGACGAAGCCACATTCGGCTCGGTCATCGAAAAACAAGACCGTATCTCGCCGTTCAATAACGGCGTGAGCCACTTCGCTTTCTGCTCATCGGTACCGTACAGATGCAGCACCTCCATATTCCCGGTGTCCGGAGCCGAGCAATTAAAAACCTCGCTCGCCCACGTCACTCGGCCCATGATCTCAGCGAGCGGAGCGTACTCGAGATTCGTCAGCCCCGACTCGCTCGGCAAAAACAAATTCCAAAGCCCCGCCGCCCTCGCTTTATCTTTCAGCGCCTCGATCAACTCGAGCGGTACCCAACGGTCGCCCGTGTCGATCTCGGTTTTGTATGCGGCCTCGTTCGAATAAATATGCTCGTCCATGAACGCGTTCAGCCGCGTAGCGAAGTCTGTGGTTTTTGATGACGGTTCGAAATTCATGTCTCTCAAAGTATCACGATGTAATAATGTTCGAAAACGCATACCGTCTCGTGTATAATTCTAAAAAATCAAAATGGAGGCTCCTCTCGATGTCCAACACTTTTAAAACAGCAGCAGTCCTGATCCTTGTTTGTCAGTTCGGCATTCAATCGTTGTTCGCCCAGGCTCCGGCCCGACCGGTTCTCGAACTCTACGAAGAAATTGAACGCTACGAAGCGCAAAAGCGCACGACGTTGATGAGTCAGGGCAAACGTCTGGACGCATCCGCTCGCGAAAATATGCTGAGCGAACGAAAATCGCTGGCAAAAAAATACGCCGCCGAAATCGCCGCGCGCTCCGGTTTGGAAAAGACCGACTATTACTATCTCGCCCGGCTTTACTCGACCGTCGAGAACGATCAGAAAACTTTGGAGATGATGAAACGGGCGGTGGCCGAGTATCCAGCCGACACTTCGGGCAGCATGATCCAGTCGGCTCTCGGATACATAATCGTTCTGTCTTCGAAAATGAAGCAGATGGATGCCGCCGAGGCTGCCTTCGAACGATGGTCGAACGGCAATCCGATGAACAAATCGCAGCAACCCGCTTTGCAGGATTACATCTCGACCGGATATTTAAAGGACGGAAAATATGAGCAGGCGATCAGGCACGCCCAAGCGGCGTTCGACACGCTGAAAACGACGCCATCCAAAACGCCGCAGGAGAAACGCGACCGTGAAACGATCTATATGAACCTCGTCGAGGTCCTCAGCCTCGGCTACAAAAAGAACAAGAATGCCGACCAAGCCCTGAACATTCTGGCCGAGGCCCGCGCACAGTCGTTCTCGATCCCGTCGGCGAATCTTTATCGCAAAGTGATGACGTTTGTCGAGGGCTCAGGCTTTTCCGAGAAGAAGATGATGGCCAAGGTCGAATCATACGTCTCGGCCGACCCGGCACCAGAGATTAAGGTCACAGAATGGATTGGCCAGGAACCTATGGCTCTGTCGGCATATCGCGGCAAGGTCGTGCTGCTCGATTTCTGGGCAACCTGGTGCGGCCCGTGCATCGCAACTTTTCCGCGGCTTCGCGGCTGGCATAAAAAATTTGCCAATGACGATTTCGTCATCGTCGGCGTTACACAATACTACGGCGAACAGGAAGGCAAGCGAATGTCCGCCCTACAGGAACTAGACTATCTCAACAAATTTAAACAAAAACATAAACTTCCCTACCCCTTCGCTGTCACACCCGGCGGCGAAGCGGCAATGAAATACGGTATCGCGGCCTACCCGACAACCGTTCTTCTCGACCGCAACGGAGTCGTCCGTTACATCGGAATTGGATCGGGCACGGAGGAAAGCGAGAATCTGGAAGATACTATTAAGAAGGTGATAAAGGAAGACACGCGATTGGGATCGGTAATTAAATAGCGGTTCAAAGTCGATCGCAGCCGAATTATTTCGACTTTAGTTTGGAATCTGTTCTGAGTTCCAGCTTTAGCTGGCCTCCCCGGCGTAGAGGCCCGCTAAAGCAGGAACTCCGAACTTAATATTCATGTCCGAAACAAAACCAGTCCGGCCAGGCGAAGAGATCGATCTGACGCGTCTCGGCGAATTTCTGAAGAATCGATTGGATATCGCCGATGGCGAAATTGATGTAGAACAATTTCCCGGCGGGAGCTCAAATCTGACCTACCTCGTCCGTTTAGGAAGCGCCGAATACGTGCTTCGCCGCCCGCCGTTCGGCAACACCGTCAAGTCAGCCCACGACATGCGACGGGAGTTCGACGTGCTATCAAAGCTGTCCGCAGTCTACCCG
>JBBQTV010000302.1:0-2802 GCA_038212935.1 Pyrinomonadales bacterium
CGCGGCTTCGATGGTCTGATAATCGAGAGCCTTTAACGAAATACCGCGTTTCAGGAGCTTGCTCTGCAGGATGTCGTTCATGTTGCGAAGTTTCGTCTCGTCCTCGGCCGACATTAGAAGGTCTTTTTCCTGAAGCTCGACAGTTGCCTTGCTTCCCTTAAAATCGAACCGCTGCGAAACTTCTTTCGTCGTCTGGTTTATCGCGTTCGTAACCTCTGCGTAGTCGGTTTTGGAAACAATATCAAATGAATTCTCTTTAGCCATATCAATATATTGCCACAGAGTGCACGGAGATTGTATTTCAAGTGTGAATTACTCGGTGTCGCTGGCTGCCAATTTGACCTGAAACAAGTTAAGGAAGTTCGCCGTCGTCTGGTCGGCCAGCATCTGCGGATCGATGCTGTAGAGATCGGCAAGAAAGGTTGCGGTGTGAACGGCGTAGCTTGGCTCATTCCGCTTGCCGCGAAACGGAATCGGCGTCAGAAAAGGACAATCGGTTTCAACAAGTAATCTATCGAGCGGCACGACCCGCGCGGAATCGCGAAGATTTTCGGCCTTTTTGAATGTCACATTTCCAGCAAACGAGATAAGAAAACCGATCTTCATCAGCTCCTCCGCCATGTCCGGAGTCCCGCCAAAGCAGTGCATAACACCTACCGATTTTTGCTCAGAGCGCACAGCTAACGGCTTAAGGCTTTTTTCACTAAAATTGTCGCCGTGTCCGGCCGAGCCGTCCTCCGTGTGCCGAGAAAACTCTTGGGATAATATCCGGACGGTATCTTCGTTCGCGTCACGGCTATGGATGATCACCGGCAAACGGAGTTCTCTTGCGATTTTTAGCTGTCGGCGAAAGACGTCACGCTGGACATCCTGCGGGCTGTGGTCGTAGTAATAATCAAGCCCGATCTCGCCCCAAGCGATGACTTTACTAGAAGACCGAACAAGCCCTACCAAATGCTCTTCCGCCGCGTCGTCGTAAAGTTTCGCATCGTGCGGGTGAACGCCAACGCTGGCATAAACATTTTCATACTTCTCCGCCACCGCCACTGCCCTCCGAAAGTCGTCCGAATGAGGAACGCCCGTTCCGACATTCAGCATCGCTACAACGCCCGCTTCCCTCGCCCGAGCGACAACCTCGTCCCGGTCCGCGTCAAACGACTCGCCGTCTATATGACAATGAGAATCGATCAATAACAAAACTTGCTTACTTTTTAAGAGGTTCCATACCTTGCAAAATAGGCATGAATTCATCTCCGCTCGAATCAATTGGCGCCGCGATAGCGAGCAGCAGGGAATGGTTGTTAACAATTCCAGAGTAAAAGAAATGGCGTAGAGGCACCCCGAAGGCTGTACTTTCGAGAATAGCTCCTTCGAAAGGTATTCCGCCAAACTTGACTGATTCTAACCGATCGATCAGCTTAAAAGATCCGGTCGACGTCATCAGTGTCACGTTGGCGTAGAGAGCCATAGTGGGCGTCACGCCGGAAGTCTGCCGCGTTGCCGCGAATTCGAGAGCCGCGTTTCCCGGCCTACCAGCCGGAAATTTAGTGATCGCAAGAATGTTGATAGTTCGTGCCACTGATTCCTCAAGAGTTTTGCTACTACCTTCATTTTTGGACTTGATCATATCAACTCCGGCGTCGGCCAAAAGCTCTAATTCCGCTCTCTCTAGAATCGTAAAGTTCTCCGGAATGCTCATAGAGAAGCCAAAAAACTTGTTGGTATAGATTCGGCCATCGAGCTCACCTAGAATCGCCTTCGAATCTGATGCCGAAACAGAAGGCCGAGGCGGAGCAGGACGTGGCGGCGGGGGTGGATTCTGCGCGAAGGTCGACGTCGAGAATAGGAAAAACCCGACAGCGAGAATAACGGTGAGTTTTTTGTTCATTTCTTGGTACCTGATCGTAAAGAAGGTAATGTCCTAAACCTCATACACTTTTATTTCAAACGCGCTCCGATGTCAACGTTTTCGATGAACGTGGCGAGGGCGGGCTTTTCGCCGGTTCCATCTTCGAGCGAGGCTGCGCAGATCATTCCTTGGGATTCGAGGCCGCGCATCTTTCTGGGTTTCAGGTTGGCGACCACGACGACCTTGCGGCCGATGAGCGTTTCGGGATTGTAGTATTCCGCCAGTCCGGCAAGGAGTTGACGCGGTTTCTCTTCGCCGAGATTGACTTCGAGGCGAAGCAGCTTATCTGCATTCGGAACCGCTTCGGCGACCAAGATTTCACCGACGATAAGCTCGACCTTCAGGAAATCATCGATGGTGATGAACGGTTCCTCTTCCGGCGGCGTGACGGCTATATCAGTCTTGGGCTCGCCTTGCGAAGGAGTGTTAGGAGTTTTGTTTGTATCATTTGCAGCATTTATTTCATTCATAACTTTATGTTTATCAAGGCGAGGAAAAATACCTTCGCTTTCGCCGATCGCGGCTCCGGGGTGAAGCTCGCCCCATTCAAGCGATGCTGGATCAATCGTGCCCGGATCGATCGAAAGGCCGAGCTGGCTAAGTATCTTTACAGATGACGTCGGCATCACCGGATAAAGCAAAACACCGAGCCAACGCAGCGTTTCCGCCGAACGGTAAAGAACTGCATTAAGTGTTTCCGCCTGCTTATTGTCTTTCACAAGCTCCCAAGGCTTTGCGTCAGAGATCAGCTTATCGACGCGGGCAATGACTGTCCAAAGGATCTCGAGCGCCTGGCTGGGCTCAAAGTTATCTAGCCGCCGCATGTATTCGTCTCGAGCATGGCTGAGGACAGAAACGAGGTCTTCGCCGTCAGGGTCAATTCCCGCACGGCG
>JBBQTV010000303.1:0-2749 GCA_038212935.1 Pyrinomonadales bacterium
AGATCTGCGTTAAGTGTAATTTCATTACGGCGGACAAGGTTCCGAAGTGTCCACAATGCCGTACCGGAACGCTCCAGTCGCGGTCCACACTGCGGGTGCTGGGCGGTCTGCTTGTCGCGATCGGGTTGTTTCTGATCGGGATAATGAGCGTGGTTACTTTCCTTGTTGTCGGCGCAATGATCGGCGATGGGAAAGGAGGCTCGCGATTTACCGGCACTGAGACCGACGTGATGTTCATAGCGAGTGTTTTCGGTGTCGTCTTTTTGATCGGTATGACATCGTTGGTCGCGGGTCTGTGGCAACTCGTCTTTGGCCGCCGGAACAAATTGCTTATCTGGATAATGCTCGGGCTCGGCGGGCTTTTTTTCGTTGCCGGACAGATGGTGGAATTTATGGATTGACCCTTTCGAGCTGACGTTCGCGTCTTTTATGGTGAATGGCTCATTATGGAATTACCGAACAAAAACTCGAAGATATCGCTCCGGGAGATAACTGCGGAAACGGTCAGAGCGATCACACAATTGAGCGTTGCGGAAGAGCAGCGGCGCAACGTCGCGACCAACGCCGAATCGATGGCACAGGCCTATTTCCATCCTGAAGCGTGGTTCAGGGCGATCTATGCCGACGATACACCGGTCGGATTTGTAATGCTCGAGGACAAAACCGATCTTCCCGACGCCGACCGAACCGAACCGATATGCCTTTGGCGGTTCATGATCGATCAGCGTTTTCAGGGTTTGGGTTACGGCAACCAGGCATTGGAATTGATCGTCGAGCACGTTCGCGAGCGGACGAAGCTCGGCTACATGCTGACGTCTTGCGTAGAAGGACCACATTCGCCTAAGGATTTTTACATAAAGTTTGGCTTTGATCCTACCGGCGAGATGGATGACGGCGAAACGATACTAAGATTTAACCTCTAAAGATATACCTGAATTTAGAAAAATCGTCTATAATCTAGTCATAGTCAGATTCGGGCAAACATTTGGCCCATTTTTCTATCTAATCATTGACTAAACATATGAACGAATACACCACCTCATTTGGCAATTCAGCGGCGAATGCACTTCCGGCCGAAAGGGCGCAGTTCATTCGCAAAACTTATCTACTTTTGGCGGCGGCGATAATGGCATTTATCGTTGTCGAAGGGTTTCTATTCATGTCAGGGGCGGCGAATATGATCGCCAATGTGATCTTCAGCGGCGGAAGCATGGGCTGGCTGCTCGTCCTCGGGCTGTTCATGGGCGTTTCGTACCTGGCGAATAAGTGGGCAGTCTCGGAAGTTTCGCCACTCACGCAGTATCTTGGCCTCGGCGTCTTTATCGTTGCCGAAGCGATCATCTTTGTACCGCTGATCTTCATGGCGACGTATTACTCGGATGACGGCGCGGTACTGATCAAGGCCGGCATCACGACGCTCGGCCTCTTTATGGGCATTACGGCGACGGTCTTCATCACGCGGACGGACTTCTCGTTCCTCGGCCCGATCGTGGCTATCGGCGGATTTGCCGCACTTGGGTTCATCGTTTCGAGCGCGATATTCGGCTTTTCGCTCGGCAGCGTGTTTGCATTCGTGATGGTCGCGTTTGCAGGAACGGCGATACTTTACAACACCTCGCAGGTGCTGCATCAGTACAACCCGAAACAGTACGTCGCGGCGTCGCTTACGCTATTCGCCGGAATCGCACTGCTCTTCTGGTACATCCTGACGATCTTTAGCTCGCGCGATTAATTTCGCGTTGACCGGTCGATAATTTAGAGTTCACATTCCGTTTATGCTACGCTCAGCGTAGTTGGAATGTGAACTCTTTTCATTTGGAGGATAAGGACTATGAGGCGATCAATATTGGTTGTCGTCGCGTTCGCTTTGCTCGCCGTTGGAGCCTTTGGGCAAACGCCGGCGGCGCCCACGACGCATCTGAAGGTAGGCGATGCGGCACCGGATTTTGAGTTGAGGGACACGACGGGAAAAACCGTAAAATTAAGCGATTTTCGTGGAAAGAAGAACGTCGTGCTAGCGTTCTATGTTTTCGCTTTCACCGGTGGCTGAGCGGCCGAACTAAAAGCGTATCAGTCTGATATCGCAAAATTCGACGCAACTGAAACACAGGTATTTGGCATTTCGATGGACAGCTCGCCATCGAACAAGGAATTTGGCAAGCAATTGGGCGTGACCTTTCCGCTACTGAGCGATTGGCGGCGTGAGGCTACCAAGGCTTACGGGCTTTACAACGAAACAACAGCTATCGGAGCACGCGGGACGTTCGTCGTTGATAAAGACGGCAAGATCCAGCACGTGGAGGTCGGGCGTTCGGCGGTCGATCCGACCGGAGCGTATGAAGCATGCAGCCTGATCGAACAGCGAAAGGCAGCACGCGAAGCGGCTAACGAGAAAAAGCCGAACTAGAAGGGCTCATCGTCATCATCATCAACCGGGCCGGTCGGGATCTCTTCCAGAGTTATCTCGCCGGCCTCGTCTTTCATAAGCACTTCGATTCTGCGTTCGGCCTTTGTCAGCCGGTCACGGCAATCGCGCGAGAGCTTAACGCCGTCTTCGAACAGCTTGAGGCTTTCTTCGAGCGGCAGGTCGCCGTCCTCAAGCTTTTTGACGATCTTTTCTAATTCGTCGAGCGATGATTCAAATGTTTTTGCCATTCTCTTTTACCTGATCAATTCTTCGACCTGTCTCAACAGTTCGTCGATATTATCAACGCCCAGTTCGCGTGCCGCTTGTTTTATATCACCATCT
>JBBQTV010000304.1:0-2696 GCA_038212935.1 Pyrinomonadales bacterium
GAATTTAACAATGTGCTTGCTGTTATCCTGGGCGGAGGTGCCGGTTCCCGACTCTTCCCTCTTACGCTTGAGCGTTCCAAGCCGGCCGTGCCGCTCGGCGGAAAGTACCGCTTGATCGACGTCCCGGTCTCCAATTGCATAAACTCCGGCGTCTCGCAGATCTTTGTGCTGACCCAATACAATTCCGCGTCACTCAATCGGCATATTTCGCAGACCTATCGTTTCTCTAACTTTTCTACCGGTTTTGTCGAGATCCTGGCCGCCGAGCAACGAATGGACAGCCCGGGCTGGTTTCAGGGGACCGCCGATGCGGTACGCCAGATAATGCCGCACCTTCGTGAATGGCGCGTAAAAACACTACTGATCCTTTCGGGAGACCATCTTTATCGGATGGATTATCGCAGGTTTATGGAACGTCATTTCGAGACTGGTGCTGATGTCACGATATCCGTAATACCGGCAAACGCCCAGGACGCTGAAGGATTTGGGCTCCTAAAGTCTGATCAGCACGGAAAGATCACTGATTTCAGTGAAAAGCCAAAAGGCGAAGCGCTTGAGAAAATGCGCGTGGACACGACCCGATTCGGCCTAACGAGCGAAGAGGCTAACGAACGTCCCTATCTTGCGTCAATGGGCATCTACGTTTTCAATTATGCAAAGCTGGTCGAACTGCTCGATGTGCACTCGTCGTCGATGGACTTTGGCGGCGAAATAATACCGGCGGCGATCAGGAGTTGCAATGTGCAGGCTCACTTCTTTGATGATTATTGGGAAGACATCGGGACGATCCGCGCTTTCTATAACGCGAACCTTGACCTTGCTTCACCGCTGCCGAAGTTCAACTTTTTCGACACGGATGCTCCGATCTATTCGCGAAGCCGCTACCTTCCGCCGTCAAAGGTCCATAACTGCGAGATCGATAATGCGATGGTGAGCGAAGGCTGCATTCTGACCGGAATGGCGGCCCGAAATTCAATAATCGGGCTCCGAAGCCGGATCGATGCGGGATCCCGGATCGAAAACTCAATAATCATGGGGGCGGATTCCTTCGAACAGCTTGAGGAGATACGCGACAATATCGAGAGCAACCGGCCCCACCAGGGGATCGGGAAGAACTGCGTCATCAAAAAGGCAATAATCGATAAGAATGTCAGGATCGGGAACAACGTTCGGCTAACGAATGAAAGCGGAGCAATGGAGTATGACGCGCCGGATGGATCCTTCTATATTCGAGAGGGTATTGTCATTATCCCGAAGAACTCGCTAATTCCGGACAATACCGTTGTATGACCTTGGCCTTTATTTACGAGTCGCCGCAGCGACAACGTAACTCGACCGCGACTTAACTGCGACGTTCTGACGATCGACCTTTACCTTAACCCGCCGACTTTTTCCCGGCGTGCCTTCTTCCTTGGGATAATATCCAATGCTGTAAAATTCACGGAGTTCGCTGGCGATTCGGGCGAAGGCTGAGTTCAAGTTGCCGAGTGTACTGGCGACGTACATCGTTCCACCTGTCCGCGATGCAAGCTGATTGAGATATTCCTCGCCGTGAGCATACTCTTCGGCAGTAGTTCCGCGGCTGCTCGGCGTTCCCATAACAGGAACAGGCATTGGAAAAGGGCTTCCGCCACCGCCGCCGGCTATCGGCGGGGTGCCCGTCGTTCGCGAGGTCGGAAGGCTGATCGTCGCCCCGCCCCTCATCATCCTTTGAACGTCCGCAAAAGTGTCGTACCGGATCGGATAGATCAGCGAATCGAGTTCGAGCGCATCGTCCAGATTGTCGCGGTCATTCGAGCGTCGGCTGGTCGTATCCACACCATCAGTAAAAAGGACGATCGCTTTCCGTCCTTCGATCGACCTTAGCCTGTCGTTTATCGTCATGTCGACAGCTTCGTAGAGGCTGGTTCCCGTACCGATCTGTGTCTGGCGAATTGCCCTGTATATCGCCCGGCGATCGTTCGTCGCCTCGCTGAGCATTTGAACCTCTTCATCAAAAGCAATGATGATCACTCGGTCTTCGGGCCGGAGCAGATCGATGAAAGATATCGCGGCCGACTGGATCTCCTCTGCCTTGAACTTAGCGGAATAGCTCATGTCCAGAACCAGTGCAAGTGTGAAAGGCTGCGATTCATTTGAAAAGTGAGCGATCTCCTGCTCGACGTTGTCCTCGTAAACCTTAAAACTCGTTTCAGGTATTCCGCCCACAAATCGTCCTTTACGGTCGATTATCCGTACGGGCAGGGTAACAAGCTTCGTGTCAACGGTGATCACTTCGTCCGAATCGACATCGGCTGCGATCTCGTCTTCGGAAAGCGGCGGTTGGGCTGGGGTCGGCGTCGGTTGGATCGTCCTCGGCCTTTCATTCACCCGCTTATCAGGGTTTGCAGGCGGAACGCGGCGGGACTGGGAAACGGCGATCGTTGTCACCGCCGTTATCGCCAAGATCGCAAGAATTAGCCTTTTGAACTGCATGATGTCTTAGCCGAGCCTCAGGTCAGATTCTACGATGCTTTCACCAGCAAAAAAAGATGCATTAGCAGAAAAACAGAACGGCCCGACAGACACATGTACATGCTATCGGGCCGCTCGATCAATATCCCGTCGTTCTAGTTGCCGGCAAAACGGTTGTTGTTCTGTCCGACAACGTATGTGGTCTTCGCCCGAACCACGAGATTTGGCCTCATTACTCGAAC
>JBBQTV010000305.1:0-2694 GCA_038212935.1 Pyrinomonadales bacterium
GACGATCTCCGGGGCAAACTGCTTGCCCGCGTTTCGCTGAAGGTCTTCGACGATCTCGTTCATCGGCCGCCGGCGTTTGTATGGCCGGTCGGTCGTCATCGCATCGATCGAATCCGCAAGGTTCACTACCTTGGCAATATAAGGTATCTCGCGATCGTATAACCCATCAGGATATCCGCGGCCGTCGAGCCGTTCGTGGTGATACTTCGCCGCCAGAGGAACATCGGCGTACGGATGATGGATCGGCATCAGTATCTCGAAGCCAACTCCCGGATGCTTATTCAATTCGCTCGACTCTTTGGCATTGATGCGGTACGGCGCATTGATGATCTTTCGTTCGACGGTTATCTTGCCGACATCATGAAGGTATCCGGCGACGGCCGCACCTTCGACCTCATCGGTTCCCCAACCGAGTTCGCCCGCGATTATCTCCGAAAACTTCCCGACGCGGACAGAATGCCCTTCGGTATATTTATCTTTGCGGTCGATGGCAGCGGCAAATGCCTTGACGGTGTCTTTGTACGTCATCCGCAGGTTGTCATAGAGTTTGCGGTTCTCTTCGGCACGGCGTTCGAGTTCGGCCATTAGCTCACGCTGGGCGATCGCAACGCCGATGTGGCGACCCATCGCGCATAACAGTTCGCGGTCGTAATGTGAGTAACGTTGCCCGCTTGCCTTTTCGCCGAGCAGGACGGCACCGAGCAATTCGTCGCGAACGACGAGCGGCAGGACGAGTTCGATCTTGGATCGCTCAAAACTCTGGTCGTAGATCTGAAAGAACGGCAGCACCTTCGCCTGCGAGGCTTCTATCGGATAAAGCCCGCTCGCCAGAAACTGCCTTTCATCCTCGTAGCAAAGCGAAAGCGAAAGCGGAAACTCATCGCCAAGCCCGCGTGCGGTGACCATGTTCAGCTCGTGTTCGAACCGCGAGAAACGCGCGACTCCGCCACGCATTATCCCGATCGAGCCGAGCATGAGATGAAGCGACGTCCTGAGGGTTTCCTGAAAGCTCTGTTTATGCGCGACCTCTTGTCCGAGTTCGGCAAGCGCGCCGAAAGTATGAACCAGCTTGCTGCGCTCTTCGCCAAGCCGGTTGAAGTTGGAGGACTTGAAATCTTGTATCTTCAAAATATTGGTGCGGCTTTCACTGACTGCGGGCCGCGAAGGTCGACGTGACGCGTAACTCCGAGCATATCAAATAGTTCTGCCGTGCCTTCGTTGACGTCCGAGAAGACGACGCGGGCACCGACGCTCGACGCCGAATCGACGATACCAAGCAGGATCGACACCCCGATGCTATTTACTATCTCGGTCTGCGAGAAATCTACGATCAGCTCGCGGCAACCCCCAGCTAGCCGCTCACGGCATTCGCGCTCGATCATTTCACCCGCGATCTTGTTAAGGTAATCACCCGCCAAAACTACCGCAGAACCGTCCTCAGCACGCACAGCCACCGCCGAATTAGTTTCGATCATTATTAGTTATATTGTCCTGGTTTTTTTAGAAAAGTCTAAACTTAGAAGATGTTGTAACACAACCGAATCAATAAAACAACAAAAATCTATATGAGTGAGGATCGGCTTGGCCACTGTTTAGGCTGCCTGGAGATATTTTGTCATCGAAATGCGTGTCCCGTCGTCGACCTGTTCGATCAAAACTTCGTCCATTAGCCGGCGCATCAACTTCAATCCCCAGCCGCGTCGTCCTTCTTCCGAAGTTTCAGCAGCGGCCCGCAGCTTGTCGGTCAGGCGTATGCCGCGGTTTGAGACCGTGATAGTTATTCGGTCCGGAGCGACGATGAAACGTTGGTGGATCCGGCCGTCCAGGCTATGGCTATGTTCGGCTGCGTTGATGCATGCTTCGATCAATGCGGTCTTGATCTGGTTGATCTCGTGAGCGTTGAAATTATGCCGCTTCGCGATATCTTCGAGCGTGTGGGCCGAGACCATTTCCGTATCGCCGCCCATCGGGATTACGATTTCGTATTCCTCGACCGCCGGCCCATCAGCCTCTGCTTCGGGCTCGATCAAAATGCTCTTGAGCAATTCGACCTGCTGCCTGCTTGACGCGTAACAGTCGCGCCGGCTGAGGAGTTCGAGCGCTTCGGGCGAGAAGCCCTCCGGCGAGATCAGCCAGAGTTTGAAATTATCAAATCCGCACATCACGGCCGCCATTTCAAGCCGGTCACACCAGAACTCCGCCAATTCCGCATTTGCCTCGAGCTTGGCATCGATCTCAGCTGCGATCCATGCGACGCGGCTCTCGCTATCGATGTCGCCGTGCTCAAATCCCACCGCAACCGCCGATCGTTCGCGTTCGGTGACGGCCCCGATCGCCTTATAAAACGATTCGGTGTGGGCAGAAAAGACTATCCGCGGCAATTCGATCGTCTTTTCGTCATCGCGGAGCAACTTGACGGCTTCGTCCTCGTCAATTCCTTTGTAACGGTATTTGAAAGTACCGTAGTCGAACAACGCTGCCGGAACGTTCTTGGCGTCAAACTGCGCAAGCAATTCGCGAAGTCCGATCGATGACGCGCGCCTGTATTCTTCAGCCATCATCTGCGGCGCTTCTGATAGGAACTTCGCGATCGTCGCCGCGAACGCCGGGGCGCGGTTCAGGCCGTCAAACTCCAGCCGGTAACGCATCGAAATGTAATCGCTCAGGCACGTATTCTCCGCCATCGGCTCGATC
>JBBQTV010000306.1:0-2668 GCA_038212935.1 Pyrinomonadales bacterium
AGCTTTCTATCACCTGGAAAAAGTGATCATGGACCAGCCGAACGGTGCAGAGAAGTTAAAGAAGACACAGGAATGGATGAAGTCCATCGCAGAACAAATGGCCGGAACTCAAGCCAGCGAAGCCGCTGCGTAGAAATTCCGTATTCTTTATCGATAGAAGGCCGGTCCGGCGATCTGGCCGGTCTTTTTCTTTTGCTTAACGCCCCACGCCCAACTGCTTAACGTGCTCCTCGATCTTATCGAGCACGCCAACGGCTAGCGCCAACGCCCGGCGGCCATCTTCGCCGGTAACGGCGGGTTCCCGGCCGTTCTCGATGTCGTCCAAAAAGCTGGTGATCTCCGCTCGCAGCGGTTCAACATCGTCGATCTCAAGTCGATTTATCGATATGCCAAGCAGCGGATGTGCCGCATCCGGGTTTAGCGAGGTAAGCGATGCAAATTTGGTAGCGTAATCTAATACGACGTAGGCATTGGTCTGGTAAAAGCGCGTCTTGCGGATCTTTTCGGTCCCGATGCGGGAGGCAGTGATGTTCGCGACAGCCCCGTTCTGAAATTCGATCCGGGCATTCGCGGCATCGACCTTGTCAGAGATCACCGGAATACCGACCGCGCGTATCTCGCTTACTTTCACGTCTTCGCCAACAAGCCACTGGACGGCGTCGAGGTCATGGATCATCACGTCCAGAACCACATCAACATCAAGAGAGCGGTTTGGGAAAGGTGAAACTCTGTGGATCTCGAAATAAAGCGGGCCGCTGACGTGCGGCCGCAAGGCGACCATCGCCGGATTGAACCTTTCCAGTTGTCCGACCATCAGCTTAGCTCCCGAGGACCTCGCTGCGGCTATCATTCTGTCCGCTTCGGCAAGCGTGGCAGCGATCGGCTTTTCTACCAGCGTATGGACACCGGCTTCGAGAAAGGCGCACGCGATGTCGCAATGAGTTTCGGTCGGCGTCGCAATACTGACGGCATCCACGCTCCCTATCAGTTCACGCCAGTCGGTATATCCGGCACACTTGCTTTCATCCGCCAGACGCTCGGCGGTCGCCTGGTCGGTATCACAGACACCGACGAGTTCGGCCCTGCCTTCCGCGGTCAGTTCGGCATAATTCCGGGCATGATGCCGGCCTAGCGAACCGACGCCGATGGCCGCCACACGAAGTTTTCCGTTATTTTTCATTTCTGGTTTGATCTCTGCCATTTGTCGCCTTTCGGGTTATGTCCGATAATAGCCTTTATTTTGTGCGAACCGGTTCCATTTCTCAATGATAAAGGTACTTTTCGATCGATTGAATACCAGAGCGTTTTGGATAGCTTTCTTTGCGCTTGCGATCTTTGTCTATTTTTTCGGCCTGACGATCCCGCTGATCGGCCCCGATGAGCCGCGGTATTCACAGGTAGCCCGCGAGATGTTCGGCCGCGGCGATTGGGTCACGACGACACTCGGCGGCTTCAACTGGTTCGAAAAACCCACCCTGCTCTATTGGCTGCAGATCTCATCGTACAATTTATTCGGCGTAAATGAATTCGCCGCCCGATTCGGAAGCGCTCTCTTTGGCATCGGTACGATCGCCTCGGTCTGGATCGTCGGCTCAGCTTACGCCGGAAAAAGATCGGAAGGTTATGAGAGCCTCGCGAATTGGATCGCCCTAGTCGCGGCTTCCACGCTCGGCCTCATCGTATTCGCCCGCGGTGCCAGTTTCGACATTATCCTTACATTTCCGATGACGGCCGCAATGGCGGCTTTCTTCGTCTTTGACCGCACCGGCTCAGAGGAATCCCGACGACGCAATCTGGCCCTCGCGGCGTTCTATTTCTTTATGGGTGTTGCCGTTTTGGCAAAGGGATTGGTCGGGTTTGTCTTCCCTTTTGCTATCGTCGGGTTCTATCACGTCCTGTCGTGGAAATTGCCGTCCAAAACCTTGCTCATCAGTTTGTTGTGGGGAATGCCGATCGCCATTGCGACCGCCGCGCTATGGTATCTGCCGATGTATCTGACAAACGGATGGGAATTCATCGATCAGTTCTTTATCCAGCATCATTTCCAGCGATACACCTCGAACAAATACCAGCATCCGCAGCCGTTCCATTTCTTTTTCTGGGTACTCCCACTGATGACGATTCCCTGGATCCCGTTTTTCTTCGCGGCGATATGGAAATTTGGCCGTCAGCTTTCCTTCGGGATTTCAGCGAAAGAGAATGAGACAGCCGCGTCCGACTGGACGGAGCTGCGGCCGATGATCTTGTTCGCTCTGGCGTGGATGCTTGTTCCGCTGGTTTTCTTCTCGTTCTCCGGCTCCAAGCTTCCCGGTTATATATTGCCCGCTGTGCCGGCGGCAATTGTCCTGACAGCGGCTTTCGCCTGGCAAAAAGCTTCCGCGAGCAAAGCCTGGAACGTTGGCCTAAAGCTGCTGGCGGCCGCGACGCTGATCGTGATCCTCAGCATCGTGCAATTCGTTCTGCCGGACTTTGCCGATTCCGATTCGGTCGAACGCCTGATCCGCGAAGCAGATGAGAAAGGCTTTTCACATAGCAAAGTGATCGGTTTTACCGCCGTTTCGCACAATGCGGAGTTTTATGCAGCCGGGCGACTCTTCCGCAATCCGGACGGCACCCAAAGCAAGCTCAATGGGCCTGCTGACGTTCCCACGCGGATCGCCGAGTCAGA
>JBBQTV010000307.1:0-2667 GCA_038212935.1 Pyrinomonadales bacterium
AATTCCATTAATTCGATGGTAGCAGTTCGCCGCTATCAATACAACGTTGCACAGATGACACAAAGCACGTAATTCCTCTGCTACCGTTCATTTGCCCCAACCTTCCATTTATCCGAACTTTGTGGCATATTTTATCGTTAGATAGAGAACAAGGAGATTCTTAAATGAGCATAATTGATAAGGTTAAAGAGGCTGCGATGAACCAGTTCATCGAGGTCATTGAATGGCTTGATGAATCAAAGGACACGCTGCTATACCGCTTTCCGGTCTATCAGCAAGAAATCAAGAACGGTGCGCAACTGATCGTTCGAGAGTCGCAGGCGGCCGTTTTTGTTTTCGAAGGTCAGGTCGCAGACGTCTTCGTTCCCGGGCGTTACACGGTCGAGGGCGGAAATACGCCGATACTATCGAAGCTCGGTGCTTGGAAATACGGGTTCAATTCGCCGATCAAGGCCGAAGTCTATTTTGTTAATACCAAACAGTTTACGGACATGAAGTGGGGAACGTCGAACCCGATCATGCTTCGTGACACGGATTTTGGAATTGTGCGGCTGCGCGCTTTTGGGGCATACAGCCTGCGGGTCGCCGATCCGGCTGGCTTTATTCGTGAGATCGCCGGAACGAATGGCCATTTCCAGACCGAGGACATCGACGGCCAGCTCAAACGTGCGATCGTTACGGAATTCTCTGACGCTCTAGGCGAGCTGAAAATCCCGGCGCTCGACCTTGCCGCTCAGTACAAAGAGATCGGCGAGGCGATCCGAGCGAAGATCAACGAAGACTTCAATTCATGGGGTCTTGAGGTCACCAAGTTTTACGTAGAGAACATCTCGCTTCCGCCCGAAGTCGAAGCCGCGATGGACAAGCGTGCATCGATGGGAGCACTTGGCAACGTCCAGACGTACGCTCAATTTCAGGCAGCGGATGCAATGCGTGACGCCGCGCAGAACGAGGGCGGCGGAGCAGGCTTGGGAGCTGGTCTCGGCGCCGGCTTTGCGGTAGGCGGCCAGATGGCAAATGCTTTTGGTGCAAATCAGCCCGGCGGATCGGGTGGTGGCGGATCCGCTCAGGCCGCTGTTGCTTGTCCTTCGTGCGGCAAGCAGAACGCAGCTGGTGCAAAGTTCTGTGCGGACTGCGGCGGCAAGATGGAAGTATCGCAGGTTCCATGCGTCAAGTGCGGAGCAAGCTTACGCGAAGGTGCGAAATTCTGTTCGGAATGCGGCTCAACGCAGGAGAAGGCAAAATGTGCCGGCTGTCAAGCCGAACTCGCCCCGGGAGCAAAGTTTTGCCCCGAGTGCGGTACCAAGACTGAGCCTTCGGAATAGCAGCCGGATCTATCCAAAACAAACGGGCGGGAACGTGTTTCTCGTCCTTTTGTTTTGAAGACCGACAATATCGTATTAACATTCAGACACTGGAGAAACCTATGCCTATCAGCCCTGAACTTTTGGAGATCCTGCGATGCCCGAAATGTAAATCGGAAGTGAAGATCAACGACAAACAATCGAGCTTGACCTGCCAGAACTCTGAATGCCGGCTTGTCTATCCAATTAAAGACGAGATACCTGTTATGTTAGTAGACGAAGCGACCGTTGCCCCCGCCTAGGCAGATGCTTATCGACTGGAATACCGTCGAACGCGTGCTTGTCATTCGCTTGCGTTCGATCGGCGATACCGTGCTCGCCACGCCGTCGCTCATTGCTCTTCGCCGGTTCCTTCCGCACGCTCAAATAGATATTTTACTGGAAGACTGGGTCGCGCCGCTGCTTGATGGATTTCAAACGGTCGATAATGTGATCACTGTGGGAAAGGGAGCATCTCATCGTTTCGCGATAGCGCGGCGGCTGCGCCAGAATCGGTATGACGTAGTTTTCAATCTACACGGCGGAACGACGTCGACGTTCTTTACGCGGGCGACCGGTGCCCGGCACACCGTTGGCAATGCCAACTATCAATATTCGTTTCTTTACAGCCACCGCATTTCGTCGTCGGCCGATTTCTGGAAACGCGAGAATACCCATTCCGCCGAGCAGCAGATGGCCCTTCTCGGATTCTCCGGAGTTCCCGTTAGCGAAGATATCAAAACGAAGCTCGATCTCCTTCCATCAGCCGTAGCTTCGGTTTATGAAAGACTAACGAACGAGCTCGGCACCGGCGCTCCTGTTTTTGCTTTGATCCACCCGGCCGCCGCCTTTGCAACAAAGCAGTGGGCAACCGAGAACTTTGCCGCGGTCGCCGAGCATCTTGCCGCTAAGGGAATACCAGTGATAGCGATCGCGGCGAAAGCCGAAAACCATATCCTCGAAAATCTCCAATATCTATCGAGCGTTCCCGTTATCACTTTCAACGATCTGACACTGCCCGAGATCACGGCGCTGGCGTCAAAGGCAAAGCTATTAGTCGGGAACGATTCGGGGATCGCACATATTGCCGCGGCCGTTGATACGCCTGCGGTGGTCATCTTCGGTTCGTCGAATCGAGAACATTGGCGGCCGTGGACCAATGCTCCCAACGAGATCGTTTACGAGGATTTCGAATGCCAACCGTGTGCCGGTTACGAATGCAAAGTATTTGGCGAACCTCGATGCATTCTCACCGTTCGGCCGGGAAGCGTTCTCGCTGCGATCGATCGTGTGATCTTGCCTCGAAGATGAAATTTTCCACTCT
>JBBQTV010000308.1:0-2647 GCA_038212935.1 Pyrinomonadales bacterium
CGTACCAGGTTTCCTGCAAGCATTGGCATCTCAGGTTTAGTGGTTGAGTAGTTACGGCAAAGTTCCGGGTCTCAGCGTTGGTTCGGGGCTTCCAGTGGGGACGAGCCATAGCTGCATTTCGTCGTTCTCGCGGATGCCGGCAAATTTTGTTTTGATCTTGCGTGAAGGTATTCCGTGTTCACGCGAAAGCGTTGTTGATGTCAAATTCAACGCCCGGCGTACGAAGTTCGCGCGGCTACGGTTTGCGGCCGAAGCGATGAGGTATGCCTCCAAATTCGGATCTGAATTCAGAACCATTGCGAAGTCGAATAGATTCAAACCCCAATCACAAGGTCCCGTTGTTTCAAACCCGTATCCAAATTCAACGCCGTCCTTAGTTATTGAAATGATGGAACTAGAGTCGTAGAGAGTCGGCTCGGCTATTGCGACTGACCGATATGGCGGCGGGAGTTCAGGTTTCGATAATCCGTCGACCGAGATCCAATAATCGAAACGCATTGATTCGCCGTCAGGAGCTCGAAAGAACTTGATACGATCCGTGTCGAATCGCCGATAACCAACGTGCCACTGAAAATTCGAAAAGTACTTCTGAAACCTGCCCGGAATCGATCGATCGGCATTTGCGATAACATAGCCTATCGAACCGGGCTGCTGTTGCAACTCGACCATAAAGGTATCCATTCGGGTCCTTACATTTTCTGAGCAAAATGAATTTTCCGTCTGGTCCGACTGGAACAATCGCGTGGCATCTTGGCCGTCAGAGCTGAGTGCAAAGATGAGCACAAAGAACACGCCCGCTAACGAATCAAAATGTTTCATGAGTACCCTTGGTTGCCGGTGATTATACCATTCAACTCTATACAGTTTTGCCGGGAGGTGGTGTATTTCCGGGGAGTGGCTGATTGCCGGGAACGCACGCGTCTCGCGTGCAGGGACGTGATAGCGTCCCAGTGCCCTCGCCGAGCACCGCACTAGCGTCCTGTCTGACGCTTTGCAGGCGGGACGCCTGCGTTCCCGACGGTAAGTGTCTTCCCAACGAGGGCTTCGCCACCGACGACTTTTGCACCTTGGGGTTACTGGCGATTTGGGGAACTGACGCGGAGGAGTTCGGCGACGCTCCAGGCTTGGGCGGGGCAGCCGCGTGGGGCGTGTGGTGAGTTGCCGTCGAAGATCTCGGAGATCTGGCCGAGGCCGGCCTGGCTCAGGTGCTCTTCGAAACCGGAGAGGATCTGGGCGACGCGGGTTTCGATGTCCGAATCACCAGAGACGCGGCGGAACGCATCGACGTACGGCCCGATGAGCCACGCCCAGACCGTGCCCTGATGATAGGCCGAGTCGCGGGCGAGCGGCGAGCCTTTATAAATACCGACATAACTCGGGTCTTTTGGACCAAGCGAACGCAGGCCGTACGGCGTCAGCAATTCGCTCTCGACCTTGCTGACCACGGCGGCCCAGCGGCTTTCGTCAAGGACGGGATTTGCGAGCGAGACGGCGAAGATCTGATTTGGCCGAACGGAAGCGTCGCGGTCGCCGTTTATCACGACATCAAACAGACATTTCTCTGCCTCATTCCAGAATAGGCCGTTGAAACTGAGCTTGGCGAGATCGGCCATCGCGTCGAACCGCGTCTTGTCTTTCTTGTGGCCAAAGCGGCCGGCGAGGTCAGACATTATCCGCAGGGCGTTATACCAGAGAGCCTGTATCTCGACCGGTTTCCCGGTTCGCGGAGTGATGACGAGGTCGCCTATTTTGGCGTCCATCCATGTAAGCTGAACGCCGGGCTCGCCCGCATAAAGCAGGCCGTCGGTATCAACGTGAATATTAAAACGCGTTCCGCGGACGTGCATGGCGACGATCTCGGCAAGCTTTATGTAAAGGTCGCGGACGGTCTTTTCGTCGCCGGACGCGGCGAGATATGCCCGGATCGCCTCGAAATACCATAGCGTTGCATCGACCGTATTGTAGTCGGCATGGTCACCCGCGTCTGGGAAGCGATTCGGGATCATGCCTTCGGAAACATGCTTTGAATATTCGAGCAGGACGCTGCGGGCCACATCATGACGGCCGGTCGCGAGCGTTAATCCCGGCAAGGCGATCATCGTGTCGCGGCCCCAATCGGAAAACCACGGGTAACCGGCGATGACCGTTTGCCCCTCGCCGCGGGCGACGATGAATTGATCGGCCGCCAGGGCAAGCTGCATAGAAAATTCGGACGAAACGTCTGCGGTGCTGATGATCTGCTCGCGGCGTTCGAGCTCGGCTTTTTCGAGCACGTCGGCCTCCTTTACCTTGACCGGTTCAGTCGAAACGATCACGTCGGCCGGCTGCGACAGATCGAAGACAAGGCAGAATGGCTGATAAAGGTCTTCGTGGTGGTCGAAGCCGCGTTCGTGCTCGATGGCATATTCAAAATTGTGATACCAGTGGCCGGTCGAGAAAATGTCTATCGCATTGTGCCCGAAATGGAGCTCGGGCAGGTTAGAGTAAGGCCGAAGCTTTACCACGCCGATCGTCGCCGCAAAGGTGGTGTCAAACTCCACATTCTCGTGCTGCAGATGATGATAGTCAACGAATGAAAGCAGCGGGCGAAGTTCTAAACGAACATCGGCTCGTTCGCTTCCCTTCTGCTGCCATCGGCAAACGGTCG
>JBBQTV010000309.1:0-2543 GCA_038212935.1 Pyrinomonadales bacterium
CTGCATTTGCTCGGGCAGCTTCCCGGCGGAGTTCGGAAAAAAACGATCGACTGGAGAGGAGTCCGGTAAGGTCGTCGTGCGAGATCAGGCGGTGGATATGCTTCTGATACTCACGATCGATCTCATCAAGAAGGTCAAAACGAAGTATATGTTCGCCTATCGTTATCTTATCGCCGTTGTGCAATACCTCGCGGGTGATCCTGCTGCCGTTTAGAAACGTACCGTTTCGCGACCCGCCGTCTTCCAGGACATATTGGATTTCGCCATCGCCATCTGGGCCGGCTAGTGTAAGTATCTTTGCGTGCTCGCGTGAGACCTTTGAGTCATTTACTCGAACGTCAGCCTCCAGCGTGCGGCCCAGAATGACTTCTTCGCGCTCAAGCGGTATCGGCACGGCAATAAGCTCACCGCTAAGGAATACCAGCGCCGGGCGTATATCGCGCGGTTTGGCTTTAGCTCTTGGCATAGGATAGGGCGGGAATCGAGCGGCTAGGCTCCGAAGTTATAGAATACCGCATAACCATAAATAATATCCAGAGGTTTTTGAACCATTCCGTTGAGAGGGCTTCTTTCAACCGGCGAGTTTAGCAAAAGCCCAAATCGCGTATAACATAATCTGTAGTGCATGTACTTATTGTAAAGCTGAGCGCGATCGGCGACGTAATCCACGCTTTGCCCGCACTAGCGTTGATCAGGCAAGATCAACCGGCGGCGACAATATCGTGGGTCGTGGAATCGCGGGCGGCCGAGATCCTTCGCGGGAATCCGTTGATCGACAATCTCATTGAGATCGATTCGCGAGCCTTGCGTGGTGGACGCCTTGCAGAAGAAATGTTTATCGACGCGGCCAAGCAGGCCCGCGGGTTGCGGAAATTTGATTACGACGTCGCTATAGACCTGCAGGGTTTATATAAATCTGCATTTATTGCCAAGCTGTCGGGTGCGACGAAAAGATGGGGATTTGCGAAGAAAGATCTACGCGAACCGGGAAGCCGCTTTCTTTTGACCGATAGGGTGCCGATCCCGGACCGGACGCATATAGTTCAAAAGAATTTGATACTTGCGGCTGCGGCGATCGGGGCTGATCTGACGGATGAGCCGATCGAATTTCCGATCTTTACATTGTCCGAGGACCGCGAAGAGGCCGAGGCTATCATCGAACGCACCAGCGAGAATTATGCGATACTCAATCCTGCCGGCGGATGGGTCACAAAGCTCTGGCATGCCAAAAAATATGGCGAGCTGGCTGATATTATTTGGGACCGTTTTGGCCTGACGCCCATCGTCTCCACAGGACCCGCGGAAAGCGAACTCGCCGCCAAAGTCACGGCTAGTAGTCGAACAGGCCGAGCGATCAGCATTCAGCCGACGCTGAAAGGATTTTACGAACTCGCACGCCGAGCAAAGGTCTATATCGGCGGCGATACCGGCCCGACACATCTGGCGATAGCCGCAGGTGCTCCGGTGGTAGGAATATTTGGGCCCACAGAATGGTGGCGAAACGGCAGTACGAATGAAGCGGACATTTGTGTCGGCCGTGAGGATATCGCGTGCCGGGTCGATTGTCATCGCCGAACTTGTTATAACTGGGTCTGCATGGATATCACCGCCGAAACGGTCGCGGAAGCGGTCGGGGAAAGGCTATCCAGAGCATCGTCGCCCGTTGAGCCCATAAGGTATGGTTCCTAACAGCAAAAGACTTTTACAACGACTTCGTGTTCCGATAGGGTTCATCCTCGCCTTCACGTTTCTTTATTTTGCGCGCCCTTTTTTTTGGTCCCTCGTTATCGGGGGAGCGCTCGCCGCTTGCGGGCTTTTGATCAGAGCGTGGGCATCTGGCCATATTCACAAAGCCGAAAGATTGGCGGTGTCGGGGCCTTACTCGTTCACGCGAAATCCGCTTTACCTCGGGAGTTTCCTGCTAGCGGTAGGTTTTACCATAGCTTCCGGTGTTTGGTGGCTTAGTTTGATAACGGCGGCCCTATTCCTTGGCATCTATTTCCCTGTCATGCGCGTCGAAGAGCAAGATCTGAAGGAGCGGTTCAAGGGTTCGTTCGATGAGTTTGCGAAGAATGTTCCGTTATTCTTCCCGCGAGTGACGCCTTGGAAAAAGATCGACGCGGGTTTTGATTTTCAGTTATACTTGAAGAATCGAGAATACGAAGCGGCGATCGGGCTCCTCGCCGGAATCGGGGCGCTGACCGCCAAGATGTTTATTTTTCGGTAGATGTGACGTGATGACGGGTACTCCCAAAGCTTTTATTTCAGTATTGATGATGGTCATAGCCATCGTCGGTATCGCTGCTGCCCAGCCGAACGGTTCTGCGGGTAGGGTCGAAGGTGGTATTGGGGCTCCGGTCGCGAGCAGTAGAGCGAAAACGCCTTTTAAGGTGGGCGAAGTCCTAAATTATGAAGGCAAGTTGAGCAAGAGTATCCTGCGGGGCATTTCGGTCGCGGACCTTACCTTCACGGTCACCACCTCGCCGAATGCGAATGATTACCTGATCAAGGCTGAAGCAAGGTCAAAGGGAACTTTGCTGAAG
>JBBQTV010000310.1:0-2307 GCA_038212935.1 Pyrinomonadales bacterium
CAGCTATTTAGCGGAGCAAAACGCTGCTGTCCGCGTCCGCCGCCGCCGCGTCCGTCACCGATTCGGTATGTTCCCGCCGAGTGCCACGCGAGGCGGATGAATAGCCCGCCGTAGTGCCCAAAGTCAGCCGGCCACCAATCCAGCGAGTCAGTCATCAAGGCTTCAAGGTCTTTCTTGAGCCCCCAATAGTCGAGCTTCTTGAACTCCTCGGCATAGTTGAAATCCTTCCCCATCGGGTCCGATTTCGCCGTGTGCTGGCGAAGTATGTCCAGCCGAAGCATGTTCGGCCACCAATCGCGATTTGCCCTAAAAGTCCCGTGCGTAAACTTCATCGCACCGCTCGTAAAAGGGCATTTGCCCGAGCCGTTGCCGTTCTGTTCTTTGTTATTTTCCATGTGCCGTCGTTCCTCTAATTTGGTGTGAAGAGTCTGAAAGGGATCAGACCTACGATCGATAAATATGCCCGTGAGTGAATTGCATTTAGAATAGTTCTAATTCTAATCTGTGTCAAGAGTGACCAGAAAGAGCATCCGGTAACGATTCCCGATATCTTTCTGGCAACCCTTTAGGCGAAGCGTTATACTAACTCTGCGTTAAACCAAGTTTAAGGTCCGACACATTTCACATGACGAAACTGGTATTTGGGATAATTGCGGTGGTTTTCATTCATCTAGGCTTTATCGCCTACATGAATTTGCAGACTCCTCTCGAGCTGGCGGTGGCTCCGGTCCGGTCAGAGGTCATCGCTCAGCCGTTTCTATATTCCGATGCTGTGCCGACGCCGGCCGAGATCGCAATGCACCAGACCGACGCTCGGCCAACAGTCGTCAAAACGCGCCATACCGCTGCCAAACCAAGGCGGATGCCCTGGGCCATCAAAGCCGAAGTCCTGGCAGACGACGTCATTATCCGCGTTCCACGATCGCCATCGTCTGAGCCTCCGAACATCACGACCCACGGCGAGTTTGAGAGTGTCGTCATCAGCTATCGACGCCAAACGCCCGACATCAGACAGCTAAAAACGCAGGATCGCTCCGTGTCCTCGACCCGGCTCGCATTCACTCATTAGACCACACGCCATCGCCAAGACCGCGCATTCTTGAGTACAATTCATATGATATGAATTCTGCCCGTGACGGCCTCATTCGCATACTGCAGAACGCTTATTCCGGCGAGGTCGCGGCGGCGTATGCCTATCGCGGCCATTGGCGTTCGCTAAAAGATTCGCCCGAAAGAGAGCGCATAAAAGAGATCGAAGAAGAAGAATGGGACCATCGCCGGCGAGTTGGCGAATGGCTGGAAAACCTCGGTGCGAAGCCGCGACCGGTTCGCGAGAAGGTGTTTTGGACGATCGGCCGTTCGCTCGGTGTTACGTGTTATGTTTCGGGTTGGTTTATGCCGATGTATTTCGCCGGCCGGCTCGAAAGCCAAAACTCTGTCGAATACGAGGACGCCGCCGCTCTTGCAACAGAACTACAGATGGACGACTGTGCCAGCGACCTGCTCGACATGGCACGCGTCGAACTCGAACACGAAGAATTCTTCCGCTCCGTCGTCGCCGGCCACCGCCTCCTACCCGCCATGAAACGCGTCTTCGGCTGGAGCTAGTCAACTTATATGATTTTCAGAAAATCGGACTTACAGAAAGAGATCGTGCGGCTTGTTAACGGCGAAACCGATTTGGCCTCGGGTTTTCTGAAGGAATCCGTTCCGGTCAGCAGTAAGGCCGAGGCCAAGTCAATTTGTTCCGCTTTGGACACGATCTATGAACGGAGAAACGATTCGACCCAGGAGACCCGTCACATACTCTATTCGCTGGCCGCGTACTTTCAACATGTGGACGATGAAGGAGCGTTCGAAGTTTTGATCCGGGATGGATTACCGCGCCTTAGGACTTGGGTTCGAGATCTTACTGGTGGTTCGGATATCGACCCGACACCCGTACTCTTCATCCTGAAGATCCTGGCACTTCACCGCCAGCACGAAGACGTTGAATTTATCGCTCAAGCGGCTCTTAAGCCTGTCGCCGAAGATGAATATATGTGGCTCATCATTTTCGGCTGCTTCGATGCGGAACATCCATTTCTTGTTGAGATGATAAACGCACTACGAGACCCGCTCCCCTACGGCCTGATCTCAATCGGCTACCTCGACATGGCAAACGCCGCCGCCCTTGCTGGAAAAATAGAATCTCATCCATTCGATACACAGGCGGGACGAAATAAGCTGGAACTCTGGCTGTCGGATAAGGACGAAGATAATTTTAGCTATGCACAGAGCGCCACGGCCGCACTACCTTTCCTTGAA
>JBBQTV010000311.1:0-2262 GCA_038212935.1 Pyrinomonadales bacterium
TTTATCCATCAGATATCCCACAAGGCACGCGGAATTGACAGCGTGATGGAATTGTTTGAAAGCTCGACGGAAAGCACATATTCAGTTGCGTGGATCGACTGTCTCGCAAAAGGAAAAGAACTCGGCCGCTCGATACTGATGCTTGGCGAACACGCGATGTTGAATCAATTGCCGAGTCGATTTTCCGCAAATCCACTTCAGCCTGCACCAGCAAAAGCTTTAGATCTTCCGTTCTTTTTACCAGCCTTCTCTTTGAATCATCTGACGGTTAAAGCTTTTAATTTCGCCTATTACAACAAACAATTGAGCACACAGTCCGAGAGCGTGATCCATTTTGATCCGTACTTTTACCCGCTCGACGGCATCCACAATTGGAATCGAGGTTATGGTCGCCGTGGCTTTATCCAGTATCAATGCGTATTGCCGCTGAGTGAAAGCCGTGACGGCCTTGTCGAAATCCTGTCGAAGATCGCCAAGTCCGGCCAGGGTTCGCCGCTTGCAGTTCTCAAATTGTTCGGAAAGCCGGACCCCAACGCGATAATGAGTTTTCCGATGGAAGGTTACACACTAGCTCTCGATTTCAAGGTGAACGACGAGGTCTTCGCGTTGCTCGATCAACTCGATCGTGTCGTGCTGGACCGCGGGGGACGATTGTATCTTGCGAAGGACGCCCGGATGAGCTCCGAAACCTTTCATTCGTCGTATAGGCAAAAGGTCTCATCGGGTAGATTCAGTTCAGCTCAATCAGAGCGACTAAAATTTTGAAGACTAAATTATGGGAAAGACGTTACTCGTTTTAGGAGGTGGATCAGATATCGGAAGAGCTGCGGCGGACCAGTTTGCCAGGGCCGGTTTTGACCTCATACTCGCCGCTCGTTGGCCAAGTGACCTTGAGGCAGACAAGACCGATCTTGAAATACGATACGGCGTAGCGGTACACATTGTTGAATTCGATGCCGCTGCTTTTGAAACGCACAGAGCGTTTTATTCATCGCTCCCGATGCAACCAGATGTCGTACTGTATGCCGTCGGCTATTTGGGCGATCAGGAACTGGGGCAAAACGATCACATTGAAGCTGACCGGTCGATAGTAGCAAACTATAGCGGTGCTGTTTCGATTCTTTCGATAGTCGCGAATGATTTTGAGGGGAAAAAGAGTGGTTCGATAATTGGCATCTCGTCGGTCGCCGGGGATAAGGGCCGGAAGAGTAATTATATTTACGGTTCAGCGAAGGCAGGATTTACTGCGTTTCTATCTGGTCTGCGTCATCGACTGACCGAGACCGGAGTACACGTTTTGACCGTAAAACCAGGCTTCGTCGCTACGAAAATGACGGATGGAATGGATCTGCCTGCCCGATTGACGACGACGCCTGAAAAGCTGGCCGAAGCGATCTTTGCGGCTTTTGAATCCAAGAAGTATGTGATCTATTATCTACCGATATGGCGGTCGATAATGTCTGCTATTCGTAATCTGCCCGAACGCATTTTCGTTAAAACCAAGTTTTGATGTAAGATTCTGCGTCAGAGGATCGAAAAGGCTGTCTAGTCTCCGGTGGTGATTTTTCGATGGATGTTCCAACTCAAATCTATTGGATAGTTATTCTCTCGATGGTCATCGCGTCAATCGCGTGGACCGTTACGCAGGAAGAGATATTTGCTGAACCTCGTGAATTTTGTGGCAGGTTGTCTAAGGAAGCACGCAGTTTTGTCTTTCGTAAATTCTGTTATGTCTGGACTTGCGAGTATTGTTTTTCGCATTGGGTTACGCTGCTCATCTTGTACGTAACGAACTTCAAACTTCTCTACGACGATTGGCGGGGTTATATGTTGGCGTTCTTCCTGCTTCCCTGGATGGCTAATCAATGGATGAGCATGTATCGCCGCCTCCGCGTTGGAATAAAACACGAAAATGCATTAGCCGAGAAAGTCGTTCTCGAAAACGATAGTGACTGATCCAGCCGAAGCGTTGATTAACGCTCCGTCATCCACTCCTTTGCTACCGCGGTCGCTTCTACTAAACTCACGACTTTTCCATCCAACTGCATTTCATAGACTGCGTCGAGTATCTTTTTGAATTTTGGCGATGGGTCCATTCCAAGTTCGATCAAATGACGGCCAAGCAAGATCGGCTCCGGGGCTTTTTTCTCGATCTGCAATTCACGGACTTTTTCGATGAACCACTCCTGTGCTTCTGACCCGAAGATCATCTTGCTGCGGTCACCATCCGGATAGCGGCCGAGGCTGTCGGCTTTCGCTACC
>JBBQTV010000312.1:0-2095 GCA_038212935.1 Pyrinomonadales bacterium
GTTTCGGGTGCGTTTCAGGTCGGCAAATTTCGTTCCCAAAAGCAGCCGCCGCTGTTTATCTTTGAGATAACTGGCAGCGACCGCGAACGGACGCGGAAGCCCGTCGTCGTCATGTGGTTCGTCTCCGGAAAAGCTGCCAAACCAGTCATCGAATTCTACAACAAGCGATTCGCCCGGGGTGTCCGGCTGGTCGCACACGGACGCTGGGAGTGGGACGGACGACGCAATACATTTGTCCTCAAGGTGAACAAGCCAGAGGAATTAGAGATCCTGCCCGGCGAGGACGATCTGCTCGGACTTGATGCACCGCCCACGAAGGCTGGAACCGGAAAAGCCGACGATTACGACGAACTGGAGAACGACGTTGCCCGGCCCGAATTCGTGACGGTACACACGGCTCGCCACGTTCCGATCTATCGTAAACTCGGTCCGTTTCAAACAAAGCGTCTGCGGGAAATAATATATTCGGTTCTCGAGGCGTTCGATGACAGCTCTGTCGACGAACATCTGCCCGCGGGTATCGTTTCCCGCAACCGTCTCGTATCGCGAGCCGCGGCACTCCGCGGGATCCACTTTCCGCCCGAACATGCCGATGTCGCCGCATACGAGAATTTCCGGAGCGACGCTCAAATACGACTGATTTTCGAAGAATTTTTCTGGCTTTCATTTTCACTGCAATTGATCCGCGGCGAAAGGCTTCAAGAGCCAAAGGGCACTGTCATCGAGATCAACGATCTCGTCAAGTCACGGATCGCAGAGCTAATGCCTTTCAAGCTGACCGAGGCCCAGCGGCGGGTGGTGAAGCAGATATTCGACGATATGTCGTCCGACGCACCGATGAACCGCTTGATCCAGGGCGACGTCGGCAGCGGCAAGACCATAGTCGCCTTCATTGCGATGTTCGCCGCCGTCGAAAACGGATATCAGGCATCATTGATGGCTCCGACCGAAATACTTGCAGAACAGCATGCCCGAAACGCACGCGTTTTCTTCGAGAATGCAGGTTATAGCGTCGGTCTTTTGACCGGCTCGCTCAAGGCAGCCGATAAGCGTAGAGTGCAAAAGGCAGTGCGTGATGGCGAGGTCCAGATCGTCATCGGAACGCATGCTGTCATTCAGGATGCAGTCGAGTTTGAGAATCTTGGACTTGCGGTCATCGACGAACAGCATCGATTCGGCGTGCTCCAGCGTGCGGCATTAAAGAAACTGGGCGTTAATCCGGATGTGCTTGTGATGACGGCGACACCTATACCGCGTTCACTTGCAATGACAGTTTACGGCGATCTGGATGTATCTGTGATCGACGAACTCCCGCCCGGCCGCACGCCCGTCAAAACCGTTGTCGTTGGCGAAGATAAACGCAGCGGGGTCTATAAGGGCATCGAACGCGAGCTAAAGCTCGGCCGGCAAGCTTACGTCGTATATCCGTTGATAGAAGAATCAGAAAAACTCGACCTCAAGGCAGCAACCGCGATGTTCGAGGAGCTGCGTGACGAAGTATTTCCAGAAAGGCGGGTCGGCCTTCTCCACGGCAAGATGAAGGCGAACGAAAAGGAAGAGACCATGCGTGCTTTTGTCGCGGGTGATATCGACGTGCTTGTCTCAACGACCGTGATCGAGGTCGGCGTAGACGTGCCGAATGCTTCGACAATGGTCATCGAACACGCCGAGCGGTTTGGCCTTTCACAGCTTCATCAGCTTCGCGGACGCGTCGGCCGCGGGGCCGAACAAAGCTACTGCGTTCTGCTTACGGGCGACAAGAAGACGGCGGTCGCAAAAGAAAGGCTCGGGATCATGGAGGAGACGAATGATGGCTTCAAGATCGCCGAGAAGGACCTGGAACTGCGTGGCGAAGGCGAGATCCTCGGCACACGGCAATCCGGTATTCAGATGTTCAAGATAGCGAATATCGTCCGCGACATCGAGATCCTCGAAGCCGCACGAACCGAGGCAGAAGCATTAATCGCGTCCGGAACGTCGGACAAGATTACTGCCGAATTAATAGAACGCGTCCGCTCCGATGCTCGATTCCGTCTTGCTGGGATAGGATAGAGGTTATGCGTGTGATCGGCGGAACATATGGCGGGCGGATCCT
>JBBQTV010000313.1:0-1934 GCA_038212935.1 Pyrinomonadales bacterium
AGGCCTTCAATTGAGCCGTGACCGAGGTGAAGGTCAAACGCAGACGGCGATATCGCGTTCGCGTCTTCTCGTTCGTCCGGTCGACGTCCTCGCAGTCGCGAATGATCGCCCGCTCGACGTTGTCCTCCAGAGCGATCGTGCATTTGAGCCGCGTATCGATATCCTCATCCGCAAGCGGCGTAGCCATGTCCGTCTGAGCCATTCCGATCCCGGAGATAGCTATAAAGCGGTCGTCGAGAAACTTAACTGTATTTGCCATGATTGCCTATTCTCCTTTGAGCCATTACCCCTTTCGAATGAACTTCTTGTACTTTCTCGGGAACTGGCTGATGATCTCGCGTGCCCGTTCGTGATAGAAACCCTGCTTTTGCGTCTCGGCGTCCGGCAGCTCCACGCGAAACGTTCCGTAATATGCCGTGGCCGGTTCGCCCTTGCCGACGAAGATGATATTCCGCTCGGGGATCTCGCTTATCGAACCTGAGTGGATAGCGGCCTCGTAACCGTCGCGGTCGACGATCTCGCCGGGCTGCAGGTCCTGTTTATCCTTACCGAGGATCCCTTTGGCCTCCGGCTTCTGGCTTCCGGCTTCTGACTTCTTCTTTCTCATATCGATCAGCACTCCTTTAACATCAACTCGGCCGTTGCATCCAATCTCACCTGATGGCCGAAAACTCCCGAAACGTACAAACACTCTTCGCGGTCCTCGATCTCGTCCGGCTGCTGCAGGCTAATCGTCCGCTTGATCGCAAAATCGTCGCCGGTCAGCTCGGCAAGGTTTCTCTTGCCCTGGAACGCGGCCTTTAGGTTGAGCACCGCCGCCACGAACTCCGTGTGCGAGACGAGCATCTTCTTGTCAAACGCGTCGGGCGTCTCGGTCTGGTCGGTCCGCAGATAGCTGTATTGCCGAAAGACGTTGAAGCCGTACAGGAACCGCGTCAGCGGGCTGTGGTCCGAGCCTTGTTCCTCATCGTCGGCAAACCCGAGGAAGGTTATCGTGATGAGCTTGACCGGCGATTTCTCGATCAGTTTCTGCGTCACTTTTGGGGCGACGACCGCCCAGTATTCCTCGATCCCGCCAAACAGCACCGGCGACGGCATCACCTCGAACCCGGAACCCGGAACGGCCGCTGCGACCTTTGTCGTCAGAGCCTCTCGCACAAGCAGTTCCTGTTCCGGTGTGATCATTTACAAAAGTTCCTTTATCGCCTTTTTCGCCAGATCGTTCTGGTCCCGCTGGGCCTCTTTCGTGTCACGCACCGACATGATCGGGCGTTCCATGTGGTTCTGCAGGATCTCGGCATAATCGCTCGCGTTCGCTCCGTTCGCCGGATTGATCCGCTCTGCGATAAAGACCTTGGCCGCCATCTCCCCGGTGCGTTCGTCCGTCACCGCGTTTACGAGCGTCATCGTGTCCGGCGAAGGCCGCTGGCCGCGTGCCGATGCACGGTGGAGACGGCGAAACGATGTGCTGTTGCCCTTAAAGCCCGGGCGGTAAAGTTTCCCGGTGTGAGGCCCGGCGATCATCATTTCACGCGTTCGCTGCTTATGTCGCTTTGCCGCAAGGCCCGGAACGCGGCCAAGTACCCTCGCCCGCTCCTGCCGGTCATGCACCTTCACATTCAACTCAACGATCGTCCTGATCATGGGTCCTCTACTTCAACTTCCGGCAGATACCGCTCATCTGCAGCCTTGGCACCATAGAGCTTCCAATAATGCGACTTTCCGTTTGGGGCAATCACGTCACGCCCATCGGGATCTATCCCGAAAACCTCGTACTCACCGGCTTCGTCGGCAACACCATAAGCGAAATGGTCTGTTTGGCCGATCGTGTCAGCAAATCCGGCGGCCGTAGTAGCGATCCTGATCCCCATCTGGCCGCGATACTCATTAAAGCCAGAACGCCAACCGGTCGTAATTTCGGAAACCAGAACGAA
>JBBQTV010000314.1:0-1886 GCA_038212935.1 Pyrinomonadales bacterium
CCTTCGCCGATGGCATCTTTGTGCATCTCCAGCGTGTCCTGGCCGTACTCCAAGTCGTATGAGACCGCGACCTTCTCGGACGGAAGCTTGTTAGGCTTTCTGACCGGGATGAACCCAACGCCGAGCTGATAAGCCAGCGGAGCACCAAAAATGAATCCGCGTGATTCGACGCCGATCACCGTGTCTATAGATAAGCCGCGACACTGTTCCGTCATTGCATCTATCGTCTCTTCCAGTCCCGTGGGGTCTTTGATGAGCGTGGTTATATCGTAAAAATTGATCCCGGGTTTCGGAAAATCCGGTACTTCCCTAATTAGCTTTCGTAAGTTTTCCATTATCAGTTGTCGGTAAATATTCCCTTATTTTGATCTTTATCTTTCGATCCTGAATGCAGAGTATGTCTTGTCCGGATCGACAACGATCTCCTCGACCTCCTCAACCTGCGAATAAGATGGGCCGGCGGTCATGTCCTGCTTAAATTCCTCTACGCTTTTTTCGGTACCTTGCGCCCAAGCCTCGACCCGACCGTCATCCAGATTCTTTACATATCCTCGAACCTGATGGCGAGCCGCCGCCCGCTGTGCAAAAAAGCGAAAACCCACGCCCTGGACCGTTCCCCGAATTAAGAATTTCCGTGCGATCATCGCGTTCCGCCAAAAACTGCCGCCCCACTACCCCAACGCGTCCAGACATTCACCAAGCGGTCGCTGCCGGCATGTGTAAACAGGCATTCGCGGCAGCGTAAATTTCCGCGACGCAGTCTGCCGGAGTTCTTCGGCAAGTGCCAGGAAATCCTTCGGCTCGTCTGTTTCAAATGATATCAAATATTCGTTGTCGCTGAAGCCGAACGCATGCGTCAGATGAATGCGGATGTTCGGGAACGTTTTGCCGATCATAAAATGCTCTTCTATCAGAGCGTCACGTTCCTCACCTGAACGGTCAAACCAGTTCGCGTCCTTGGCACACGGATAAAGGAAATGGTATCGCTTCGTGCCGGCCTTTACGTGATAACGGTCCTCGCCTCCGTCGCCGACAAACATCATCTTATTGGTCACTGCAAGGTAGTTGTCGGTCGTCTCTAGAAAGCCGCCCAGGCCGGTTCGATAAAGCTTGGCAGTCATTTCCTGTATCTGATCCATCGAACGCCCGATCCGCCAAAACATCAGGTCCGCCCGCGAATCGAATCCGACCAGCGAGTAATTGTAGAACAGGAATTCGTTGCTATATTCATCAAAAACGGCCGCAAACTCGCGCTTGAGCGAAGCCTTTTCGCTTTCCGCCAGTTTCCGGAACGCCGGATCTATGCGAAGAAAAATGAAGCTGACGAACTGCTTTTCGATCGAAGGGAACGCCCGCAGGTCCTTCGGGTCCTCGACCAGCCGAAGGCCGCCATCGTGAGATTCTTTATGAATTTCCTTTATATCCATTGTGTGGGCAGATGGCCGAAAGTCCAATTAAATGTATTTCGAATGCGGAATTAATTATTTGCTGAAGCTATTGTTGCAGGAATGGCTTTTCTTGTCCAAATTGCCGATCGCTTCTAATGTGTCGATACGAATAATTTTATTGACATCAATGCTTTACAGGGCTACCATCTCTTAGCTCATCGCAAGC
Organism: Pyrinomonadales bacterium; assembly: GCA_038212935.1. GTDB lineage: Bacteria > Acidobacteriota > Blastocatellia > Pyrinomonadales > Pyrinomonadaceae > OLB17. The sequence continues at coordinate 1,615 of JBBQTV010000314.1, forward strand.
TCAATTGAACTACGGATGCCGTTTGCCGGTTGGTTTCGGCCTCACAGCTCCGATAGGAATACGCATTTTGCGGACATCTTCGGCGAATGCATTTGAGCGAGCAGAAACGTGTTCCGATCAAGATTTTTTCTACCAGTGGAGGTTACCTTTTATGCGATCGCTTTGCCTAAGGCATCTTTTCTCGTTGGCTGTAATCGTGCTCGTCGCTGCGGCCGTTAATGCAGAGACATTTACGGCAAATCTAAGTTCCGCACAGGAAGTTCCGGTCAACG
>JBBQTV010000315.1:0-1843 GCA_038212935.1 Pyrinomonadales bacterium
AACTCTGTCAACGATTATTAGTTAAACCTTGATTAACATCCACATGGACGCAGATCTCACACAGGTTCAGGAATATTACCAAGAGGCGTTCAAACAATACGATAAGACGCGATCCATTCCGCCGATATCGGTCGATTTCTACCCCTACATCGGAATAAATCACACGATCCGGGTCCGCGAAGGGCGTGTTTACGTTCGGATCGCCGAGGTCTGCCGCGATATGCCCCAACAGGCACATCATGCGCTAGCCTATATTCTGGTTTCCAAGCTGTATCGGCGGCGGCCGCCCAAGGCAGCACGAGCGATCTACGGCGATTACGTCAAAAGCGATGAGTTGCGGGAGCGGTCAACCACCCGAAAACGTGCCCATGGCCGCAAAGTTTTGTCGGGAACCCAAGGCGAATTCTACGACCTTAACGAGATCTTTGACGACCTTAACACTAAGTATTTTGGCCGAAAGCTCGCCAAGCCCGTTCTAAGCTGGTCCGCCCGTCGGACCTACCGGATACTAGGCCATCATGACGCCACTCACGACACCATCATCATCAGCCGTTCGCTGGATTCCGCAGACACCCCGCGTTACGTCGTCGAAGCCGTTCTTTTTCACGAAATGCTGCACGTTCATCATCCGACGGTCCACCACAACGGCCGGCGTTACAACCACACGCCCGCATTTCGCCGCGACGAAGAAAAATTCGAGCATTTTCTTATCGCTGAGCGATGGATCGAGAAGAATGTCCGGAAACTCAAACGCACCGTCAAGCGAGAACAACGCAAACGATGACCTTAGTCTTCGGTCGAGAATTGCTCTATAAGAGTGCCGATCAGTCCAAAATCCGAAACCGTCCGGCGTTCGATGCCGTTCTGATTGAAACGCATTTCGGTAAAAAAGTTCGCGGCGATCGGCGTCTCGGTTTTTCGCTCGGAGAGCACATCCGCGATGCGAAGCGCAGAACCGGCCTCATTGCCCAGCGTTGCCGAGACTGCGTTGCTTTCGGTAAATAGGGACGCCATCGGATGGTCGGACTTCTGCTGTTCGCCAACTGCCAGAGCCTTTAGGACGCTCTCCCGGTCCCCGACGATTACCACGTTGCGAACGAACGCCGCCGCAACGTCGTCCTCCGTAGATCGCCAGAGTTCCGCATTTCCTACAAGTTCGGGCTGCCCTGCGAAGTTGATCTCCTTGGCCAGCGAGCGTCGAAGGGTTTCCGCGTTCTTAACGGTCGCGATCGCCACCACCCTCTCGCCATCGACATCAAATCGAACTGTGAATATCTCATTACCGACCGAGGCCAGGAATGCCTCGGCATCATCAACTGCGTAAGGCTCCAGCAAGCTGCCGGAAAAGGCCGCGATGATGTCGCCGCTGACCGCATCGGTCGTCTTCTGCGCCGTGAGCAAAAGGCTCCGCCATGCGATCTGCGGGTCACGAAGGTCATACCTGGTCACGGAAGCGAACTCCCGCGGAACAAATGGGGCCGCGTCGCTGCGCGTTCCGCTCGGGACGATGGTTTCGCTAAATACAATTCCCAATTCCGGCGGTGCAGCGAATGTCAGACGGTCCTCCACACCGCGTTCCGAAGCTGTCGCCGTCCAGGTCGCCTCGCGAACTGCATTGCGAAGTATTTCAGGCAAAACGCGTGCGACAAAGCTCTGGACCTCAACCTCTTCGCCCGCACGCTTTGCCAGCGAAAGGCCGGCTAGATTCGCGATCTGTGCAACGCCATCAGGAGATATGTACCCGAATGCCAGCCGATCCGGGCCGGCGATCTTCGAATTTCCGGCAATGGAATCCGCCTCACCGCGTCTTACCGCAAGGCATTTTTCGATCGAGCTTTCGTCA
>JBBQTV010000316.1:0-1741 GCA_038212935.1 Pyrinomonadales bacterium
TGCACCAAAGATCGTTCCGCGGCCGCCCATCAACGATGCTCCGCCAATAACACACGCCGCAATGGCGTCGAGTTCTTTTAGCGTTCCCGCATCGGGTGACGCGCTTCCCACGCGTGCGGTTGCGATCAGCGCCGCAATTCCTGTCAACGCACCAAGAAAGCCGAAAACGAAGACGACGTTGCGCTTGTTGTTAATCCCCGATAGCCGAGCCGCTTCGACGTTCCCGCCGATGGCGTAGAGATAACGGCCGAACGTTGTTGATGTCGTAAGAAAGGCACCGAACAATGCGACAGCAACGAAGATCAGGACGGGAACAGGCACGCCCTGATACGAATTCATCACTCCAATAAACCCAATGATCGCGGCGATAGGAATGATCGCCTTTAACATCGCCTTGCCGTAATTTGCTTCTCCGAGGCCGTATTCTTTTACGGAGCGTGCCGACCGATAGGCGAGCAGCAGAACAAACAGAACTGCGAATCCGGCAATAAGCCAGCCTATCCACATTGGGATATTTCCCTGGCCGATATAAGTGAAGCTTTGGTCAGAAACGGGGACCGTATTTCCCGCGAGCAGCCACTTTACCGCACCGCGCCACGCGAGCAGTCCGCCCAGCGTCACGATAAACGCCGGAATGCTCAGATATGCCGTCAACGCTCCTTGAAATGTGCCGATCAGAATGCCGACAATGATCGCGAACAAGATCGCGACCGGCAGGCTGTATTCCAGATTCGTCAGAGCATACGCCGCGATGCCGCCCGCAAACCCCATCACGGAACCGACCGATAGGTCGATGTTTGCCGAGACGATGAGCATCAGCATACCGACTGCCAGAATCCCGGTGACCGACATCTGTGTCATCAGGTTCGACAAATTTCGCGGGGTTAGAAAGATCGAATCGGTCGACCAATGAAAATACGCCCAGATCAAGCCGAGCACGGCGATCATTATGTACGCCCGAAGCGAAGATGTGTCGAGCTTTGAGGATTGTTTTTCGTCCATTCTGATTTAAGGTAGTTCACTGGTCAGCAATTTCTAACGCAAAACTCGCCAAGTTCAATTGCCCTCAGGTGTTACCGGTCGCCGCGGACATTACTTTTTCGGCGGTGGCTTCTGCACGGGTGAACTCACCCGTCATTCGGCCTTCGTGGAGGACAATGATGCGATCAGAAAGTCCTAGGACTTCCGGAAGCTCCGACGAGACCAGCACGATTGCCAGGCCTTGTTCAGCAAGTTTGTTTATTTCGGCATAGATCTCCTGTTTGGCCCCCACGTCGATCCCGCGCGTTGGTTCATCGAGGAACAAGACCTTTGGGTTGGTCAACAGCCATTTTCCAAGCACGACCTTCTGCTGATTTCCGCCTGAAAGCGTTCCCGTGATGGTAAGCGGCGAACTTGCCTTCACCCGCAACGCCTTTAACGGCCCGGCGGCCGCCGCTGCTTCACGCGAACGATCGGTCAAGAATCTGCCGGAGATACGTTTTAGCCCGGCGAGCGTCATATTGTCGAGGATAGTTTGGTCGAGAAACAGACCGTATCGCTTCCGGTCTTCGGTCACAAACCCGATGCCGTGCCTGATCGCATCTGCCGGCGAATCTATCGCGACGATGCGTCCTTCGACCACGACCTCGCATTTCCGGCGGCCGTTCCACGCCCCGAAGACCGACATCAAAAGCTCGGTTCGTCCCGCTCCCATCAACCCGGCAATACCTAAGACCTCGCCGCGGCGTACCGAGAACGA
>JBBQTV010000317.1:0-1660 GCA_038212935.1 Pyrinomonadales bacterium
ATGCCGGTTTTTCAGCACAAGCAGATGCTCTGGCAGAGATCAGAACGCTTGAGGCATACACCGAATGGATGAAAGGAATGTTTACGCCTGCACCGAATGCTTCTTACGAGGTTCGAGGCTTTGCCGTCGACGACGAACGAAAAGTCGCCCTCGGCTACGGCGTCTTCAGGGCCACTCACACGGCCGAGGGTGGGCCGATACCTGCTACCGGCAAGAGCGTCGAAGCGGAATACGTCTATGCAATGCATTTTGACGGCGACAAGATCAGCCATATGACAAAGATCTGGAACGACACCCACAGCCTCAAGCAGATCGGATGGATGTAAAGGCAATAGAAAAAGGCCAACGCGAAGTCGGCCTTTTTTCTTTCCTTTTAAAGGATGGTCATTTCGAAACTAGTGCGCCCTCTATCTTTTCGACTACTTCCGGATCGGTGGGGAGCGTTTTCGGGCTAAATCGGGCGATGATATTGCCGTTTTTGTCGGCAAGGAATTTCTCGAAGTTCCACGTTATATCGCCGTCCATTCCGGGGTTCGTTTCCTTGTGGGTAAGAAAGCGATAGAGCGGATGCTGGTCTTCGCCCTTGACCGATATTTTGCTGAACATGGGGAACGACACCTTATAGTTCAGCGTGCAGAATTCCTTGATCTCTGCTTCGGTGCCGGGTTCCTGGCCCATGAAGTTGTTGGCCGGAAAGCCAAGGACAGTGAATCCTTCGCCGCTGTATTTGTCCTGCAAGCTCTGAAGTCCTTCATACTGCGGCGTCAGCCCGCAGCGGCTGGCGGTGTTTACGAGCATAACGACCTTGCCCTTGTAGGTGTCGAGTTTGACGTCCTTGCCGTCAATATCCTTTAGCGTAAATTCGTACATAGAAGTTTCCTTTACCGGGTCGGCCGGCGACGGATTGAAAATAAAACCGTATGAGTAAGCCGCGGCAAATGCCCCCGCAACGCCCAAAGCCAACAATACCCCAATTACTTTCAGCATAAAACTTTAATCGCCCTCAGGTGACGAACGGATTCGATCGCCGGCCTATTTGTTTAGCTCTCGCGGGTTTCGCGGTGACGGCGGAAGCTCGTCGCTTTTGATTCCCGTCTCGGCCAGAACTTCCTTGATCGCTCCAATGCTAGAGAGCATCGTCGATGTTTCCATCGGCATAAAAATGACCTTCGAGTTCTGCGTTCGGGTCATATCTCGGAGAGAATCGACATACCGCGAAGTTATTAGGTATTGAGCCGTCTGTTCCGCACTTCCGATCGCCTTTGCCAGGTTTGCGATCGCCTGCGATTCGGCGTTTGCGGCGGTGAGCCTTGCCTGCGCTGCGCCTTCTGCATCTAGTATCGCAGATTGCTTATTGCCCTCAGAACGCGTAACCGCGGCCTGCTTTTCGCCCTCGGCTCGCGTGATCGCCGCCTGCTTATCGCCCTCTGCCGTCAGGATCAACGCACGTCGGTTTCGCTCGGCGGTCATCTGTTTCTCCATCGTGATGCGGACGTCTTCCGGCGGATTGATGTTCTTCACGTCAACGCGTGTGACCTTAACGCCCCATTTGTCGGTCGCTTCGTCCAGGATCATCCGCAGTTTGCCGTTTATCTGGTCGCGGTTCGAAAGCGTGTGGTCGAGGTCCATGTCGCCCATCACCGAACGCATTCCGGTGATC
>JBBQTV010000318.1:0-1645 GCA_038212935.1 Pyrinomonadales bacterium
AGGTAAGAAGCAGCTTGCCGTCCTCAAGATCCTTCTGCGCCTCCGGTATCAGTTTATTCAGCTTGAGACGGTTGAGAACGTAGGCCTCGCCTTTGCCGACGCGTAAGGCGACCTCGGCGACATCGCATTTGAGCGTGTCCATCAGGAACTGATATCCGAACGCCTCGTCCATCGGGTGGACGTCCTCACGGTGAAGATTCTCGTGGATCTGAATATCCAGAACCTCGTCGTCGGAGAGCTCGCGGACCATGCACGGGACCTCGGTCTTTCCGGCCAGCTTCGAGGCCCGATAGCGACGTTCGCCGCATACGATCTCGAAATAGAATTCGGGTGGAGTCATCGTATTTGCCCTTTCTCGCACGATCAGCGGTTCGAGCACGCCTTTCGCCTCGATGCTCTTGGCGAGATCGGCCAGTGTGTTTTCCGGGAACCGCTTGCGCGGATTCGTCTTCGACGGCTCGAGCAGGTCGAGCTTTAACATTTGCCCGATTGCCGCGGAAGGCTCGGTCGGCCGGGCGGCCGTATTTTTATCTGTAGTCTGAGTTTTTGCTTTTGCCATGAATCTCCTTACCATTTCCAAAACCTTGATCCGGGTTTTCTAAGAGGCATCCGGATCTTCGCCTATTCGTCCATACCGAACAGCGTCGGCTGCTCGATCTCGGTCGTAAACCGCTTTTTCGTGGGCGCAGATAGCCGCGGAATGGCCACTTCTGGCACGAATGCGGCTTGCTGGCTCGTTTTTTCTCCGTTTTCCGCGCTTTGATATGTCTTTGGCTCCGGATCGCAGGGGAAAACGCTTTCGGGAATGTGGTGCCAGGGCGCGTAGAGTGCGAAATTGATCTTGCAGATCAGAACGACAAGCGGATCGTTGTCCTGGCCGAACAGCCTCATCGAATAGTTCGACGCGGCGAGTAGCGTACGGCCGGAACCGACGGCCGGATCGTGGGCCGTAAGATGGCGGCAGTCTTGCCCGTCCGGAAACGTCATCTTCGCCAGCATCGTGCAGATCGTCATCGGCGTCGGAAAGTATCCGTTCTTCCGGCCGTGCGACGTCTGGCACAATGCCTCGCCGAGATAGTCGGTCGGAAAGAGCAGCCAAGGCTCGAGGTTGAAGAAGCGATAAAGTTTGTCCTGCAGATCTTCGGCTAAGGTCGGCCGCTCAGCTGTCACGCCAAGGGCGAAGCCGAGCCATTCGCAGATATCCCGAAAGGTGTTCCAAGAACTCGATCTGTGTTCAATGATCCCGATCATCTTTTCGATCTGTTTCAGGCCGGCCGCGGCGTCCCGACTTCCCTCTCCGATAAATTCGATCTGAGGTAGCGGTTCGTCAAGCAGCTTGCCGGCAAGCTTTGTGCGGATAACGTAGTCGTATCGTGATGCAACTACCGGGTGTGCCTCCGCCCCGATGCGGTACGGCAAAAGCCAGCCCTGGTAATCCCACGGCTTCGGGTCGTCGGTAACGAATGGCAGCCGGCCGTGCGTTTCAATGAATTTGTTGAGCGAGAGCCGGCCATCCTCGTTTTGCACGTTCTGGATGGCGGCTTCGTCTCTCATGGATCTATCCCACTCCGACCGGTGTCGGGATAACCTCGCGGAAGAAGACCCCGAAACATCGCACGTCGATCTTGACGTCGGCCTCTTCGCC
>JBBQTV010000319.1:0-1568 GCA_038212935.1 Pyrinomonadales bacterium
AAGCTCCGGCCGTCCCCACATATCCGCGGTGCATCGAATGCGGCGGCGAGATCAAGGACGTATCGCTAGAAGCCGACACGCCGGCACCGTCGCTTTGCGTCGGCTGCGACACGATAGGGATCCCGAACGACGAACCCGACAACCCGGCCGACATCTGCGTTTCGTGTCTTGGCGATCTTCCGGCGAGCAAGGAAGACTGGGTCGTCGGATTCGCCGACGAGGAAACCGACGAACCGATGCACTTCTGCTCGAACGAATGCTTGAAGGATCATTTCGTCGAGGACGGTCAGGACGAGCCTGAAGCCTTCACGCCGGATTACGAGGATCAGGTCAGCTATCTCGGATCGCCTGCCGGCATGCTTCCACGGTTCGAGGGGACGATCGAGCGCATCGGGCCGGCCGTTGAAAAGCGAAGCGTCGATTCCGTCTACCGAGCGTTTGGCGACGGCTCGCGGCTGCTTGTCGGGTTGGAAGGGAACTACTTTTCGTTGACCGACGAAGAGCGAAAACTTCTCAATGAGGTATCGCGGATCATGAACCGGTCGGCGGCGGAACGTCCATTCTGGCAACGCGTGAAAGAATGGCTTTGGTGAAAGATGCTTTGCGTCTGATAATAGACCTTATGTAATTATTGTGAGGATTGGAGTTAAGGTGACTTGAGTATAACACGCCGAACGGCACAGGCGATAATGGAGGCGGTGACGGGCTGAGTGGACGCTATAGGAGTGGACACGGCAAAGATACAACGATGAAATTTCACCCGGCGGCAGATCTCTTTCCGATGATGGCAGGCGATGAGTTCGCGGCCTTTTGCGAGGACATCCGCGTGAATGGGCTTCGTGAGGCGATCTGGACACACGAGGGTCAGATCATCGACGGCCGCAATCGGTTTCGTGCTTGCCAGGCGGTCGGGATAGAGCCCAGATTTCAGGAATGGGACGCCAAAGGCTCGGTCGTTTCGTTCGTCATCAGCCTAAATTTGACCCGCCGGCACCTGTCAGAAAGTCAACGTGCGATGGTAGCGGCGAAGATCGCAAATGTAGACGGCCGCGGACGGCCTTTGGAAAATACGCCAATTGGCGGAATTATCTCGCAAACGCAAGCGGCGGAAATGCTTAACGTCTCGGAGCGGAGCGTTTCCCGTTCGGCGAAGGTGCTGAAAGACGGTGTCGGAGATCTCGCCGAACTGGTCGAATCCGGCAAGGTCACCGTCAGCCGAGCGGCCCGGATCGCGGAGCTGCCGAAGGGCAAGCAGAAGCGGATGATCAAGCGCGGCCGTGACGCCGGTAAAAAGCTTTTGAACCGGCTGAAGATCCAGAGCCTTGAGGCGACGATCAAGACCGGCTCGGGCTGTCTCGGCTGTGATCCGCACGCAAGCTTTACGCCCGAGACCGTCTCAGCGTTCATGCAGACGCTCGCTATGCGATCGCCGACGTTCGCCAGTTATTTTGAGGATGTTGTCGAGGAGCTGGAGGCCGTGAAGATCTCGGACGATACGCGATCGCATTACGAACAGGTCCTATTGGCCATCGATCGCGGCTACTGCGAAAAGACCGATCTGCAGAAAG